>NZ_VRVA01000067.1:0-31167 GCF_008039945.1 Methylobacterium sp. WL64 | reverse complement strand
ACTTGGAGCCGGCGGAGAAGCGGTCGGCCACCAGCGGGCCGGAGAACAGGCCGCCGGAACCGGCCTCCCAGACCGAGACCGAGACCATGTCGCCGATGCCGATCACCGGCTCGGTGGAGGGGCGGTGGTCACCGAAGGAGGCGAGCAGGCTGTCGAGGGGCCGGCCGCGCAGGGCCTCGACCACGGATGGGGTGACGTCGATGATTTCGTAGCGGGCGAGCACGCCGCCGTCGGCGGTGGCGACTTCCGCGCCAGCCTCGATCGCGCTGGCCGTCGGACCCGCCGCGGGCAGGTACGTGCAGCCGCCGATGGACCCTGCCGCGAGGGCGGCCATCAGCGCTGAGAGCGCCGTCTTACGCAGCATCACAGAGACTTCTCCTCGCCGGCCTCCGCGCCATCGCTGGCTCGGACCGGGACATCCATGGTGACCGCCAAACGCTGCGATCGCTTTAACGGCCGCGTCGAACAGGCGGGCGCCGTGCGGAACCCACTTCTCGGACAGCTTCGCTATCGGCCGGCAATGCGTCACCAGCGTGGCACTGCCGAGCTTGTTGCCGTCAAGCTTAACCTTATCGCGTCCTTGCCGGCATGTCCGCAAGGGCGCCAGCCAGGGTGGACCGCAGCTCCCGCCCCAGGGCATCGGCAGCGATGTCCCGTCGCTTCGGCGGGACAGGGGGCCCGCCGAAGCGGAACAGGGCGTAATCGGTCGCCTGACCGCCGAACCCGGGCTTGCAGGTCGGCAGCGAGGGGGCGTGGTCCCCGAAGACGCAGAGCGTGACGGTCTGGCCGCGCTCGCGCGCCAGGGCGTCGAGCCCGGCCACCAGGTTCTCGACCATCCGCCCTGTATTGACCACGTGGTGGAGGTACTGCGCCTCCGGGGCGTCGATCCCGGGCAGCCGACCGGGCTTCCACGGTCCGTGATTCTCCATCGTGACGCAGAATAGGAACAGCGGGGTGCGCCGCCCCCGGACCTCGTCGAGCAGACGCTCCCCGAGGGCGACGTCGCCGACATAGGGGCCGATGCGGGGGGCGGCCGCGAATGTTTCGCCCATCACCAGGTCGCCGAAGCCGAAGGCCTGCATGACCTTCGCCCGGCGAAAGAAATCCCGGTGGAACGGGTGCAGGAACAGGGTGCCGTAACCCCGGCTCCGGGCCAGCCGGGCGAGGCTGGTCGGCTCGTCGCCGCTGCGGGAGGTATAGGGATCGTACCGGCCGAAGCCGAGGCTTTCGGAGGGGCGGCCCGTGAGCACGGCGTGCTCGCTGCGCATGGTGTAGGCGCCGTGCGCCGGGACCCGCAGCCGGCCGTATTGCGCAGCCCCGGTGCGGAACAGCTCCATCGCGGGCAGTGCCGGGCCGCCGAGGCGCTCCGGGTCGATGAACGATTCGAGCTGGATCACCACGACCACGTCGTCGCCCGGGCCGGCCGGCAGCACCGGCACGTCCGGAACCGGGGCGCTGCCCGCCAGCGCCCGGGCCGTGTAGCCGAGCAGGCTCGCCGGCAGGCCGACCCGCGCGACGTCGGCCTCCAGGTCGGGCTCCGGGAACCATTGCGCGACGAGGCCAGCGAGCGGCGGCCGGGACGCGGCGCGGAACAGGATCCACAGGGCGAGCGGCAAGCCGAGCAGCGCCGCGACGCGCAGGAGCGGCCCGCCCGGCAAAACGCTGGGCTCGGTCCGGTACCAGATCACCGTCGCGATCAGGGTCAGGATCACCGGGACCGCGATGCGCGGATCCCAGAGCGGCGGGATGTAGTAGAGCTGCGGGTGTCGCGGCACCTGCGGCAGCAGGACGAAGTCGCTGAACAGCAGCGGCTCGCCGATCACCGATCGCTTCGCGCGGCTGACATAGATCAGCGCCGCCACGGAGACCACGCAGGTCAGGGCAGCCAGCCACGGCCGCCACGAGAAGCAGAACCAGAACAGCAGGATCAGCGAGTAGCCGAGCAACCGCAGGGCGAGATCGCGCGGCGCGAGACTGGCCCGGGTGAGCGAATCGCCGACGAAGACTTCGAGGGCGAGGCAGAGGGCCAGCGCGAGGCTGGCGGCGGTGAGGAACGTCGTCAAGGTCCTGGAACTCGGAGAGGGGCAAGCGCGCGAGCGAGCGATACGGCATCCGACCCGGCACGGAAGAACATGTTGAAACAAGGGCTTCGGGACGTTCCCTGAAGCGGGGGCCTCGGCGTCACCCCCTCTTCCGCTACAAGAGAAGCCGGCCCTATCCCCGTTTGCGGGCTCGAAAAATCCGGGACACCGGATGTCACGGCGGTGCTCCCTGCCCTCAGCGCGGTCCAGCCTCGCGGCCGACGCCGCGGCGCCGGCGCAACGCCCGCACGATCGGATTGAACAAGCCGTAGCGGGCGCGCATGACCCAATGGGCGGTGCGGCCAATCGAGAGCGCGCTGCGCGGTGCGGCCTCGCGGGCGGCGCTCAGCCGGTCGAGAAGCTGCTCGGGGCTGCAGGGTTTCATCGCTACGGGGTCGAGGTAGCGCGAATAGAGGATCATCGCCCCGGCTACCAACTCGTCCAGGGTGAGCTTGCGGCCACGGTCGGCTCCCGGCGCCAGATCCTCGGACAGGCCCCAGCCCGAGTAGAACGGACGGCCATGAGTGGCCACGGTGAGCCCGCGGATCAGCGCCTCGAAGCCCGCGAGCGAGGTCATGGTCTCGACGTGGTGGACCCGGTCGAGCAGGTCGACGATGCTGACCCCCGCCACGATCCGGTCGGCGAGCGCCAGCGCCTCCGCCTCCGGGATGATGCCGGGGCGAAACCCCGCCTCGACGTCGGGATGGGGCTTGTAGAGCAGGAAGGCGTCGGGGTTGCGCCGCCGGGCGGCCTCGAGCAGCGCCCGGTTGGACCGGACCAGCGGCGAGCCGTGCTGCACCGAGGCGTCGTCCTCCACCTGTCCCGGCACCAGCACGATCCTGCGGCCGGCCGGCCAATCGAGCGATGCGGCGTCCAGGCCAACATTGTACTTGCTGAGGCGGCGGGCCACGACCTCCTCACGCAGGCGCTTAGCCCGGCTCACGAGTTCGGGCGGGAAATCCGATTCGGCCAGCAGCCGTTGCAGGCGGCTCTCCCTGCGGGGATCGTAGTAGATGCCGAGGTCGTCGACCACGATCGAGGCGCCGGGCTGCAAGCTCGCCCCGAGGCCCACCGAGCGTAGGAATCCGTCCTCCACCCGGGCGAGCGGCAGGCCGGCCAGCGTGCAGGCGTCTTCAAGCTTGCCCGGGGCCCGCGTCGCCCAGGCGAGGATCCGGCCGTGATGGCGCTGGCCCGCTTCGACCGCGGCCTCGGCCGTCATGGTGTGGACCGGGCGCCCGGCGGGCCCGGTGCCGAGCACGTCGAGGGCCGTCCTCTTCCAGCGTGACATGCCGACATAGACGACGCGCCGGTCGTTCTCGGCGAAGCGTGCGGCGAGCCAGGCCACCGCCTCGGCGCAGGCCTCGCGGCCGATCGGCGCGCGGGTCCAGGGATCGAGGTAGTGGATGCCGCCCTCCCCGCCGAGCGGCACGTCGTCGAGGCTGATCCGCAAAGATGCGAAGCCCGTCTCCGGCCGATCGTACGGGCTGACCAGGGGACCCGGCGCGACGACGAGCCTGCGCCGGCCGGTCAGCGCGAGCAGCCGCGCCGCCAGGCTTCCCGCCTGCCAGACGGCGCCGACTGCACCGGGCCGCACCGGCCCGAAGGCGAGACCCGTCGCGGCCTCGATCTCCGTCCGCAGGCGGTGGATCGTCCGGCCGGTCGCATAGAGCGACGGGGTCGGTTCAAGGGACATGATGGGGCGCCCGGCTCCGGTCATCTGACTCGTTCGGGCCGTCGTGTAGCGCATTTTCTCCGGCATGGGATGGCCGGCCCAAAACCACCGAAATCACAGGGACAAGCGCGTCCGTTCGCGCAAAGCGTCACGTCGCGGAAAGGATTTGGACATATCGTCGCCGTGATTGACCCTTCAATCCAGGCGGGGGCCGCGAAAGTGCGACCGTTGCAGACGGGCCACGCCGGAGCGGAAACGCCCTCCTGCGACGCGGCCTCGGATTGCCGGCTCGCGCCGAGGCGTGCCACCTCAGGTCAGTCTTTCCGGTCCGGCTCCGTCCGGCCGAGGGTCAAGGATAGAAGCGCCGCGGAATGCATAAGACCGCCCCCGACGCCCTCCGCGACCGCCCCGCAACCTTTCTGTTCCTGCAGGGCATCGCGTCTCCGTTCTTCTCCGATCTCGGCACGGCGCTGCGCGCCCGGGGACACGAGGTCCGGCGCATCAACCTGTGCCCCGGCGACTGGCTGTTCTGGAACGGTAAGGCGGACAATTACCGCGGCCGCCGCGAGGCGTGGGGCACGTATCTCGAATCATATCTCGACCGCGAGGCCGTCACGGACATCGTGCTGTTCGGCGATTGCCGGCCGTTCCACCGGGCGGCCCGGATGATCGCGGAGGTCCGCGGCCTGCGCGTCCACGTGTTCGAGGAAGGCTACATCCGTCCCAACTGGATCACCTGCGAGCTCGGCGGGGTGAACGGCTTCTCGTCCCTGCCCCGCACGGCGGCCGAAGTCCGCGCGCTGGCGCGCCGCCTGCCCCAGCCCGGCCGGGCAATGCCCTCAACCGGCGATATGGCCCGCCGCAGCGTCTGGGATGTCGGTTACAACATCGCCAACATCGCCTTCCCTTATCTCTTCCCACATTTCCGCAGCCACCGGCCGACCCATATCGCGGCCGAGTACGCGGGCTGGATCAAGAAGTTCAGCCGCCGCTCCCACACCCGCCGCGAGGCAGCGCGCTGCGACGAGATCTACCGTGCGGTCGGCTGCGACTACTTCCTTCTGCCGCTCCAGCTCGACAGCGACTACCAGATCCGGGTGCACTCGCCGTTCCTGGGCGTCGAAGGCTTCATGGACCGGGTGATCAAGTCCTTCGCGGACGCGTCCTCGGCGCCGACGCGCCTCCTCGTGAAGCTGCATCCGCTGGACAGCGGCCTGATCAACTGGCGCAAGTTCGCCCGTGCCTCGGCCCGGCGCCACGGCGTCAGCGACCGGCTCGACTTCATCGACGGCGGCGACCTTCCGTCGCTGATCAAGGGCGCCCGCGGCGTCGTGATCGTCAACTCGACCGTCGGCATGCTGTCGCTGGAGATGGGCCGGCCGACTCATGCGGTCGGCACCGCGATCTACAACATGGCCGGACTGACCCATCAGGCCGACCTCGATGGGTTCTGGACGAACCCGACCCCGCCGGACATGGGCCTGATGGCCGATTTCCGCCGCGTGGTGCTACACCGGACACAGGTCAACGGCGGCTTCTTCTCCAAGGGGGCGATCGAGCGGGCGGTGGCCGGCTCGGTGCCGCGGATGGAATCCGCCCTCCCCGATTCGATGCTGGCCGCCGCGCGGGTGATCCGCGAAGGCGGCGAGAGCGACGGGCAACTCGCGCCCGTCTACTGAAGCGTGGCGGCAAACGTGTCGGTTCCGGCTGACAGTTTCCGGGGCCGGCCGACCCATTAAGTCACCGAAGAGCCGTCCCCGGCCTTGATTTGTCCGTGCTCCGCGGCGTAGCACCCGCACCATGCCCCGCATTCTGATCACTGGCGCGTCGAGCGGTATCGGCGCTGCGCTCGCACGCCACTACGCGCGTGCCGACGCAAGCCTCATCCTCGTCGGACGCAACGTCGAGCGGCTCGAAGCCGTGGCCCGGGATTGCCGGGCGAGCGGCGCGACCGTCGAGCCCGTGCGGCTCGACACCCGTGACCGGGCCGCCGCGATCGCCCTGATCCACAGGCTTCACGCCGCGCAGCCGCTGGACCTCGTGATCGCCAACGCGGCCGTGAACGGCGGTAACCAGAAGGGCGAGGTCGAGTCCGAGGAGACGGCCTTCGAGACCTCCGACATCAATTACACGGGCTCTCTCAACATCGTGCTGCCCACCCTGACGTTGATGCTTCAGCGCGGCAGCGGCCAGATCGTGCTCGTCTCCTCCCTGGCGGCCTACGCGCCGCTGCAGGATGCCCCGGCCTATAGCGGCGCCAAGGCCGCCCTGGTCGCCCACGGGCTGGCCTTGCGCCAGAAGGTCGGGCCACGGGGCGTGAAGGTCAACGTCGTTGCGCCGGGCTACGTGAAGACCCCGATGGGCGGCGAGCTGAAGGGCTGGCGGCCCCTGGAGATGAGCGCCGAGCAGGCTGCCCTGCGCATCGCCAAGGGCGTCGCCAAGGATCGCGACGTGATCGCCTTCCCGTTCGCGCTGGCGGCCCTGGCCAGGACCGTCCTGCTTCTTCCTGAGAGCATTCGCCGGGCCGGGCTCTACGCCTTCCGGTTCCAGCGGCGGCCGCGCCGCTGATGAGCCGCGCCCGGATCGCCCTGTTCGTGCTGGAGGCGCTGCCGAATGCCCGGGTGGTGCGCCGGTTCGTGGCCGATCACAGCGCCGACATCGCCTTCGTCGGGCTCTCGAACGCGGAGCGGCCGTCGAGCGGCGGCCTGACCGGGCAGGTCCGGCGCCACCTCACGCGGTCGGGGACCGGGATCCTTCCGTATCTGGCAGTGAATTTCGGGCTGCCCGACCTGCTGCGGCCGCTGGCGCCCCTGACCCAGGCCGTGGCCGGCAGCGGCGACGCGCCGGAATCGACGCCGCTCAAGACCCTGTGTCGGCGCCTCGGCATCCCGACCCTGACGGTGGACGACGTCAACGGTCCCGAGGTCGCACAGAGGGTGCGCGAGACCGCCCCCGACCTGATCCTGACCTATCATTTCGATCAGATCCTGAAGGCCGAGACCATCGGGCTGGCGCGGCTCGGCGGCATCAACGGCCATCCCGGGCTGCTGCCGCGCCATCGCGGGCCGGTCCCGACGATCCACGCCCTAGCGGACGGCCCGGGCGCCTTCGGCATGACCCTGCACCGGCTCGCCGCCACGATCGACACCGGGGCTATCCTCGCCCAGGAGGCCGTGCCGCTGCCCGCGGACACCACCGCCACCCGGGCGGCCGTGGCGCTCCACGCCCATGGCCGCGGACTGCTGGACCGCCTGCTCGATGAGATCGCCCGCACCGGCCGCATGCCCGAGGGCCGCAGCACCGCCGTCCTGCCCTACTGTCCGTTTCCGGATCGCGCGCTGCTCGCCTCCCTGCGCCGGAGGGGCCTGCGCCTGACCGACGGACGGGACCTGCGCGAGGCGGTGAGCCTGTCTGGCCGGGCCGGTTAACCGGCCCTTAAGCCTGTTTCGAGAAGGATCGGTCAGCCCAACGTCCCGTTCCGACCGAGCCTGTTCGCATGCCGGATACAAGCCCCCTCAAGGCGGCCACCGATGCGTTGGCCTACGGCCGCCGGATCCAGAGCGGCCAGATCCGTGCGATCTCCGAGAACATCGCGAACGCCGATTCGGTCCCGGCCAATCCCAATGGGGCGCCCTACGCCCGGAAGATCGCGGTGTTCCGTCCGGTCGATGTCGAGGCGGGGCGCGAGCCGGTCGGCCGCATCGTGCGCGATTCGAGCGACTTCCGCAGGCGTTACGACCCGACCAACGTGTCCGCCGATCGGCAGGGCTATGTCCGCCTGCCCAACGTCAACGTCGCCCTCGAATCGGCCGACCTGCAGCGCGTGATCCGCAACTACGAGCTGAACCTCAGCGCCGAGGCGTCGATCGACACGGTGAGCCGGGCGACGCTCAACCTTCTCGGGTGAGCCGGGCGTTGCGGCGGCCGTAGCCGGCGTAGATCGCCAGCCCGATCACCAGCCAGAGTGCGAGCCTGATCCAGGTGTCCGGCGGCAGCGAAGCCATTAGAATCACGCAAGACAGGATGCCGAGCACGGCGATCGGGGTCGCCGCCGGGACTCGGAACGGCCGGGGCCTGCCTGGGTCCGTGCGGCGCAGGATCAGCACTATCGCGCAGACGAGGCTGAAGGCCAGGAGCGTGCCGATGCTGACGAGCTCGCCAAGGATGTCGATCGGCACCAGCCCGGCCACCGCCGCCGTGAACAGTCCGATCACCACCTGGCTCGACACCGGCGCCCGGGTCGCCGGATCGACCCGGCAGAACAGGGGCGGCAGCAGCCCGTCCCGGGCCATGGCGAAGAAGATCCGGCCCTGCCCGTAGAGCGCGGTGAGCGCCGAGGTGGTCAGCCCGATCAGCGCACCGATCTTGATGACGATGGCGAAGCTGGGCAGCGCCAGCCGGTCGATCGCCTTGGCGATCGGGTCGGCGACGTCGAGCTCCCGGTAGGGCACGAGGCCGGTGAGCACCGCCGCCACCGCCACGTACAGGACCGTGCTGATCGCCAGCGAGCCGATCAGCCCGGCCGGCGCGTCGCGTTGGGGCGCCCGGCACTCGCCCGCCGCGGTGGCCACGGTCTCGAAGCCGATGAAGGCGAAGAACACCACCGCGGCCCCGCGGAACACGCCGCTCCAGCCGTAGCTGCCGAAGGTGCCGGCGTTCTCGGGCACGAACGGGTGCCACAGCGCCGGCTGCAGATGGACGGCGCCGACGCCCACGAAGGCCAGGATGATCGCGATCTTGGCAACCACCAGGAGCCCGTTGATCAGGGAGGCGTCCCGGGTCGAGCGGGTCAAGAGCGCGGTTAGCGCCAGCACGATGCCGACCGCCGGCAGGTTCAACCAGCCGCCATCTCCCGGCGCCCCCGACAGCGCGGCCGGCAGCGTCAGGCCGAAATCCGCCGCGAGCGACTGCGCATAGCCGGACCATCCCACCGCTACCGTGGCCGCCGCCAGGGCGAATTCGAGCACGAGGTCCCAGCCGATGATCCAGGCCGGGAAAACCCCGAGGGTCGCCCGGGTGTAGGTGTAGGTCGATCCCGCCTCCGGGATCATGGCGGCCAGCTCGGCGTAGCACAGGCCGACGAAGCCGCAGGCGATGCCGCCGATCACGAAGGAGAGACTGAGGGCCGGCCCAGCATATTGCGCCGCCGCGGTTCCTGTCAGAACGAAGATGCCGGCGCCGATCGTGGCGCCGAGCCCGATGGCGATGAGGCCGGGGGCCGTAAGGCTCCGCGCGAGTTCGGGATGACCGTTCGCCGGGCTCTCGATCCGGGCGATTGCAGCGGTGTCGGTCATGTCGCGGCTCACGGTCGTCCGGCATCAGCTGTGTCGGATGGGAACCCGGTGAGCAAGATCCGAGCCGCGACGTCAAGCCGCACGTACGGCGTTCAGGACGCCGCCGGCTTCGGCGCGCAGGCTCGTGAAAACCTGCGGCAGGTCCGTGACCGAGGCGAGCACGGGGCCGGCCTCTGAGCCCGTGACCTGCACGTCTCCGGTGACGACGGTCAGGGTGGCGGTGATCGCGCCGGTGCCAATGACGGCCTCCGAGACGGTCCTTAGGATGTCCCGGGTTGCCACGCCCTGCTCCTCGACCACTGTGGTAATCGCCGGGGCGACGCCGCTCATGTCGCGCATCCGTACGGTGATGCCGTCCACGGCCGTGATGGCCTGCCCGGTCGAGGTCTGGATGCGGTGGACCTGCGTGGCGATCGCCTGCGTCACCCGGGCCGTCTGCTGGTCGCGTTCCTGGACCTCGGCGGTCAAAACCGCGAAGCCCCGGCCCGTGCCGCTTCGACCCTGGCGCTTTGAGTCAGCAGTTTGGTCTGGCCCGCGATGTTAGAGATCAGCGCCGCCACGTCGCCGACGCGCCCACCTGCCGGCCGAGCTCGACGATCGACGAACCCGGCTCCGCGGCGGCCGCAGAGGCCCGCTGGACCTCGAAGGCAGCATCCCCCGCGCAGGCCGCCACCGACAGGGACCGGTCCGCCTTCGTGGCCGCGGTGCCGGCCGCCAGACTCGACGGCGCCGGGGTCGAGGATTCCGCCGACCTGGCGAGGATCACGCGTTCTGCTTGGTGCAGCGGATCCCACTTGAGATCACGAGTGCAAAGCACCAATGAAAATCAACCCCTATTATAACTCAATAAAATCTTTGATCGATCACGCAATTTTTTCAATTTAACTTTTTGTAATTTGATCGTTTTCAAGTATCGAATAGATCTTTATACGGAAATGAACTATAAAATATGCAAAAGGTCGAATTCTTAGGCACATTAAATCTTTCTGCTTCTTGATGCCGGCGTCGTGTTCATGGCGTTGCCTTGTCCGAGGCCGGCGGCTGTACCTCGACCATCCGCGGATCGGTTCGGAAGAGTCGGGCCACGGAGGCCGAGAATTTGATGAAGGCGCGGCCCTGCGGGGTGATCACGTAGCCGTCCCCGGACGGCGCGACGTTGCCAGAGGCGGTCTGTTCCGCCAGGCGCCGCTCGATCTGCCGGTACTCCCCGAGATAGACCGATTCGAACAAGGCGCGCGCGCGCGCGGCGCTGAACCTCTCCTCGGGACGGGCCGCCATCTGGCCGAGCAGGAAGACGCTGATCGAGCGGTCGATCGTCACCGGAAGAATCACGAACACGCTGATGTTCAGGGCGAGCGATAGCACGCAGGCTCCCAGAGCATCCCTGCGATGCAGGCCCCAGGGACGGCCGAGGCCGGCAAGCGTCGTCATCGCGCCGGCCGTGACCGCGAAAGCCACCAGCAGCAGGATCAGGCCGCGATAGAACAGGATCGTCACGTTGGATGCGAGGTCTGTCCGGAACAGCAGCACGAAGCAGCCGAACCCGATGAGGATTGCTCCGGCATGCAGCGCCCCTTGGGCCGCGAGCCAGCGCAGCGCGCCACCCAGACGCGCGGGGGCGGGTCGGGTCATCGCGCTGCCCCGCTTGGGTCCTGGCTGAGATCCTGAACGGACAGGATCCGGACCAACGGCGACGCGTAGAGCGGCCGGCTCCGCCAGACCCAGGAATCAGGGGCCGTCCAGGGGGCGTCTCGGGCGGTGACGATGAGTGCGCCGATGCCGGCGGCGGCGGCCCGGCGCCGGACGTCGTCTGCCCCGAGGGTCTCGGAGAAGATCGGCCCGACCTGCGTGAGCCGCGCCGCGACCGCTTCGGGGGAGGCCCCGAACAGCCGCGCCTCCCGGTCGGCCACCGCGACCGGCTGGCGTCCGTAGAGACCGAAGTCGAACACGCGCGGTTCGGCGGCCGCGTGCTGAAGCACGAGACTCCGCGGCAGATGCGTGCCGGCCCATTCATAGGCCATCCGCAGGGCACGATCGATGTCGGGGCGTGCGTTGAGGAACGCGAAGCTCGGATGGCCGGAGATGCGGTAGGCCCGCATCCCGGCGAAGCCGTAGAGCGTCGTCGCATAGCCGAGCAGGAGCAGCGCCGCGAGCAGGCCGGGCAGCCGGAGCCGCGTGCCGGCGCCCCGCGCCAGCGCCGCGACGGTCCAGGCCAGGGCGGCGACCTGCGCCAGCAACACCACGCGCCAGCCCAGGTCGTTGTAGAGGATCGCCGAGCGCAGGAAGCCGCCGATCAGCAGGGATGACGCCGCCACGATGGTGAGCAGGCGTCCCGCCTCGCGCGCATGCGCAGCGCGCCGGGGGACGACACGCCAGAACAGGAACGCGCCGGCGGCGAAGACGCCGAAGGCCAGGTAGTAGTTGACCGGCAGCAGGATCAGGCGGAGCAGGCTCAGGAGCGGCCCGTCCGCGAATCCCTCCAGGGGGCCGAAGCTCCGGACCGCCAGGACGATCGCTTGCCCGGCCTCATGCCGGCTCGCAACGAGCCCGGACAGGTAGGGTGCTGCGAGGAGTGCGGCGACGAGCCCGGCCGCGACCAGCCGTCCGGCATCGCGCCAGCGGCGCTCGAGCGCGAGCAGCGTCAGCCAGGTTCCGGCCGCCGCGACCGCGCCCAGGCACACCCAGACCGACAGGCCCGCGCAGGCCGCGAAGGCGATGCCCGCCACCGCGACCGCGACGCCCGGTGCGCGCCGGGTGCCGTCCGCCGCCTCCGCGAGGATCAGAAGCCCGAGCCAGGCCGCAAGGGTGGCGGCGACGTGGTGCGGGACCCAGACCAGGGAGCTCGGCCAATTCAGGACCTGGTCGTTCAGCCATTCCGGCATCGGGATCCAGAGCCCGGTGGCGATCCGGTCGCGGAGGACCAGCAGGATGTCGAGCCCGGCCGCCGGCAGCAGCAGGAGGGTCGCACGGCGTACGAGGCGCGGGGAGGCCTCCCGCACCAGGCCGGTGGCGGCGAGCAACCGGTCCAACAGGCCGAGCAGCCCGACCCCGGTCCAGAACGCGAGCCCCGCGAAGGCGGTGCGCCCGTCCACGAACGTTCCGCCGGCCCGGTCGATCAGGGCGCACAGCGTGTAGAAGAAGTAATAGTAGCCGGCGCGCTCGGGCCGGGCGAAGAACGGATCGACCGGCGGCAGGCCGTCCTGCACGATCGCGCGGGTCAGGCTCGCGTGCTTCACGAGGTCGATGACGGTGACGGGCTGGTACAGGCCCGTGCCGGTATCGATGTCGATCAGCGCGTAACCGACGATCCCGAGCCAGAGCCCGGCGAGCGCCAGGCCGCACGCCGCGGCGGAGAGATCGATCCGGCCCCGCAGCGCGCGGATCGCCGGCACCAGCCCGGCCAGCCCCAGCGCGAGGTTGGCCAGCGCGGCGGCCGGGATGCCGGCGGCCTGGACCAGCAGGCTGTCGAGAACCGGCAGCAGGCCGATGCCCAGCAGAGCCGCGCACAGGAGCCGATCGCCGGGCGAGAGGGCGCGGAAGCCGAGGATCCCGGTCAGAGCGCCCAGCGCGTAGCCCGGCAGCAGCAGCAGGGGGACACCGAGCAGCGTCGCCGCCAGGATCCCGCACGCGTCCGTGAGACTGGCGTTCATCGGCGGGCCGCTCTGCGTCGGGCCTTCCCGCCCCAGCGTCGTCCCGGCAGCCGGAATGAAGACGTAAGTGTCTGATCCTGCATCATCTTTGTCCGAAAGCCGGCGGCAACCTTTCGGGACGATGCTCTAGCACGCCGGTGTTAAACCTTCCCTCGGCGGACCGCCCGGGCCCGGGGCTGGTTTATCCGGTGGTTTCGTGTATGGATCGCGCAGCCTCGGCCCGGGTTACCGGGCGGGGCTTGAGCCGCTTGGCGCTGTGACCGTGCTGGACGACATCCCGGCACCGGCCGAACGCCGAGCTCGAGCGCCCCGATCGGGGCGCCGCATCTGACCTGCACAACCCGAAAGGTATGCGATGTCGATCACGGCAGAGCGCAAGACCGCGCTCATCAAGGAACACCGCAAGGACGCCAAGGACACCGGGTCCCCCGAGGTCCAGGTCGCGATCCTCACCGAGCGGATCACCAACCTGACCGGCCACTTCAAGACCCACGGCAAGGACAACCACTCCCGCCGGGGCCTGCTGAAGATGGTCTCGCAGCGCCGCTCGCTGCTCGACTACGTCAAGCGCAAGGACGAGGCCCGCTACCGCGCCCTCATCGAGCGCCTCGGCATCCGCCGCTAAGACCGACCACGCGCGGTTCCGAGCCCGGCTCGGGGCCGCGTTTCACAATCTCGGGCTGCCGGAATGGGTCCGGCCGCTTGAAAACGGGCCGCTTCGAGGCGCCAGCGTCGGGGCAGGATCGCGAGACACTTCATTGGACGAAGTGTCTCGCCGTCTTGCCCCCGACGGCGCCGGGCCGGGCCCGCCGAAGGTAAGGAAGAGACAAGAATGTTCGACGTTCAACGTGAAGAGCTGATGTGGGGCGACCGCAAGCTCGTCCTGGAGACCGGCAAGGTTGCCCGGCAGGCTGACGGCGCCGTGATCGCCACCTACGGCGAGACCTCAGTGCTCGCCACCGTGGTCGCCACCAAGGAGCCGAAGCCCGGCATCGACTTCCTCCCGCTCACCGTGAACTACCAGGAGCGCGCCTACGCCGCCGGCCGGATCCCGGGCGGCTACTTCAAGCGCGAGGGCCGTCCCTCCGAGAAGGAGACCCTGGTCTCCCGCCTGATCGACCGCCCGATCCGCCCGCTGTTCATCAACGGCTGGCGCAACGACACCCAGGTCGTCATCACGGTCCTGACCCACGACCTCGAGAACGATCCCGACATCGTGTCGATGGTCGCCGCCTCCGCCGCCCTGACCCTGTCGGGCGTGCCGTTCATGGGCCCGATCGGCGCCGCCCGCGTCGGCTACATCAACGGCGGCTACCGGCTGAACCCGCTGGTCACCGAGACCAAGGAGGAGTCGAGCCTCGACCTCGTCGTCGCCGGCACCCAGGACGCCGTCCTGATGGTCGAGTCGGAGGCCAAGGAGCTGTCCGAGGACGTGATGCTCGGCGCCGTGATGTTCGGCCACAAGCACTTCCAGCCGGTCATCGAGGCGATCATCCGCCTGGCCGAGAAGGCCGCCAAGGAGCCGCGCGACTTCAAGGCCCCCGAGAACGCCGACGTCGAGAAGGCCGTCCTCGAGGTCTGCGAGACCGAGTTGCGCGCCGCCTACACCAAGACCGTCAAGCAGGAGCGCTACGCCGCCGTCGACGCCGTGAAGGCGACGGTGATGGCCGCCCTCTGCGCCGAGGGTGCCGAGAAGTTCCCGGCCGAGAAGGTCAAGGCCGCCTTCAAGGAGGCGCAGTCGAAGGTCGTGCGCTGGAACGTGCTCGACACCGGCTCGCGCATCGACGGCCGCGACCTGAAGACGGTCCGCCCGATCGTCTCCGAGGTCGGCGTGCTGCCCCGCGCCCACGGCTCGTCGCTGTTCACCCGCGGCGAGACACAGGCCCTCGTGGTCGCCACGCTGGGCACCGGCGAGGACGAGCAGTTCATCGACTCGCTGGACGGCACCTACAAGGAGCGCTTCCTGCTCCACTACAACTTCCCTCCCTATTCGGTGGGCGAGACCGGCCGCATGGGCTCCCCGGGCCGTCGCGAGATCGGCCACGGCAAGCTGGCGTGGCGGGCGATCCGGCCGGTCCTGCCGCCGGCCCACGAGTTCCCGTATACGATCCGCGTCGTGTCCGAGATCACCGAGTCCAACGGCTCGTCCTCGATGGCCTCGGTCTGCGGCGGCTCGCTGTCGCTGATGGATGCCGGCGTACCCCTGCGCCGCCCGGTGGCCGGCATCGCCATGGGCCTCATCCTCGAGGGTGAGCGCTTCGCGGTCCTGTCCGACATCCTGGGCGACGAGGATCACCTCGGCGACATGGACTTCAAGGTGGCCGGCACGGACGAGGGCGTGACCTCGCTCCAGATGGACATCAAGATCGCCGGCATCACCGAGGAGATCATGCGGGTCGCCCTCGACCAGGCGAAGGACGGGCGCGCCCACATCCTGCAGGAGATGGCCAAGGCCCTCACCGACGCCCGGCCGGAGCTGGGCGAATACGCCCCGCGCATCGAGACGATGCAGATCCCGACCGACAAGATCCGCGACGTGATCGGCACCGGCGGCAAGGTAATCCGCGAGATCGTCGAGAAGACCGGCGCCAAGATCAACATCGAGGACACCGGCATCGTGAAGATCGCCTCGGCCGACGGCAAGGCGATCAAGGCGGCCTATAACTGGATCCGCTCGATCGTCGCCGAGCCCGAGAACGGCATGATCTACGACGGCACGATCGTGAAGTGCATGGAGTTCGGTGCCTTCGTGAACTTCTTCGGCGCCAAGGACGGCCTCGTCCACATCTCGGAGCTCGCCGCCCAGCGGGTCGCCAAGGTGACGGACGTCGTCAAGGAAGGCGACAAGGTCAAGGTGAAGTTCCTCGGTCAGGACGACCGCGGAAAGATCCGCCTGTCCATGCGCGTCGTCGATCAGCAGACCGGCGAGGACATTACCGAGAAGGTGAAGTCCGAGCGCGATTCCAGCCGCAGCGACCGGGACGGCGAGCCCCGGCGCGAGGATAACGGCGGCCGCCACCGTGGCGAGCGTCGCCGCGAACCCGCCGGCGAGTAATCGCTTGAGACATTCCCGTGCGGGCTTTGGCCCGCACGGGTACTATGCGCGAGGCGCGGTCCCCCGGGGCCGCGCCTTTTTCATGCGTGACGACGCATGTCTGCCGCGGTGAGGCCGATTTCTGACCGCACCGCGTCACGGCCGACGCGCAGCCGGCACCGCCGCCGTCCCGGGGCCGGGATTGCCGGCCGCGTTCAGCTGCGACGACTGATCGCCGTGCGCGATATGCAGCGGTCCATCGTGCGGCGCGGACGGAACGCTGGCTCCGCGCCCGCGTTCGCACCGCGATCTCACAACGGGAAGCGTTTCATGGCCAACGATATGATCAACGACATCTTCAGTGGGCAGCCGAACCTGTCCACCACCGAGCGGGCCGTGTCGGTCGCGCTCGGTCTGGGGATCGCCGCGGCGGCCGCGCAGCCCCGGCCGAACAAGATCCTCAGCCTGCTGGCGCTGGTCGTCGGCGTCGGCCTGGCAGTGCGCGGCGCCACCGGCCACTGCGCCGTCAAGGCGGCCGCCGATCACCTCTGAGGGTCCGACCGGATCGACCGGCCACAAAAAAGGGGCGCCCCGCGGGGCGCCCCTTCGTTTTCCGACGTGCCGGAATCGGTCAGATGGTCGTGCGGCGGCGGCCGGCGATCATGCCGTAGATGAACAGCACCACGACGGCGCCCACGATGGCTCCGATGAAGCCCGCTCCCTGGTTCGGTCCGTACCAGCCGATAGCCTGGCCCAGGAAGGTCGCCACGAAGGCGCCGACGATGCCCAGGATGGTGGTGAGGATGAAGCCCGACGGCTCGTTCGGTCCGGGCATGAGGAACTTCGCGATGATTCCAGCGAGGAACCCGATGATGATGGTCCAGAGAATACCCATGACGAACCCCAAGGCGTGACAAGCGATGCCGTGTGAACGCACGTCGGTCGGCACCGGTTGCTCGCAACTGCACACGAAGGGAGAATTTTCCGCCGGTTCCCGCGGCGCGTCGGCGCGCGGCCCTTTACGACCGGCCCGGAGCCGCGGCAGATACCGGCGTTTCGCCGGCTGGAGACTTGAATGAGCATCGAACGGATCGAACCGGGCTCGCGGATGTCGCAGGGCGCCATCCACGGCAACACCATCTACCTTGCCGGCCAGGTTGCATCGGACCCGGTCGGCACCGGGGTCACCGCCCAGACCCAGAATATCCTGGACCAGATCGACCGCCTGCTCGCGGCCGCCGGCAGCGACAAGGATCACATCCTCACGGCAACGATCTACCTCGCCGACATCGGCCATTTCGCTGAGATGAACGCCGCCTGGGATGCCTGGGTGTCCAAGGATCAGCCGCCGGCGCGTGCCACCGTCGAGGCGCGGCTGTGCGATCCTCAATATCTGGTCGAGATCGTGGTCGTCGCGGCGAGGCTGGCGTGATCGCGGCCGGGACGGGCCGGGTCGGACGATCGCTCCGGCGCCTCGTCCCGGCCCGACGCTGGGCGGCTGCGCGCTCGGAGAGCGGCTTGCGGACCGGGATGGCAGCGCTGCTCGCCGCCCTCCTCGTCCTCGGCCCGGCCGCGCCCGTGCGGGCCGCGGACGAGCGGGTCGTCAACATCTACAACTGGTCGGACTACATCGACCCGAAGGTGCTCGACGCCTTCACCCGGGAGACCGGGATCAAGGTCGTCTACGACACCTACGACAACAACGAGATCTTGGAGACCAAGCTGCTGGCCGGCCGCTCCGGATATGACATCGTGGTGCCGTCGGGCCCCTATCTCCAGCGGCTGATCCGGGCCGGCGCCTTCCTGCCCCTCGACAAGGCGAAGCTAAAGAATCTCGGCAATCTCTGGCCCGAGATCGCGGGCCGGCTGGCCGTCTACGACCCCGGCAACACCTACGCGGTCGACTACATGTGGGGCACCACCGGCATCGGCTACAACGTCGCCGCCGTGCGCGAGCGATTGGGTGTCAACGCGGCGCTGAACTCCTGGACCGTCGTCCTCAATCCCACATCCGCGAACAAGCTCAAGGATTGCGGGATCATGATGCTCGACAGTCCCGAGGATCTGATCCCCAGCATGCTGCCGGTCTTCGGCGCGAAGGCCGATTCCAAGCGCTTGGACGACCTGACCCTGGTCACCGACGCGCTCTACAAGGTCCGAGGCACCGTGCGGAAGTTCCACGCATCGGAATACATCCAGGCGCTCGCCAACGGCGATATCTGTGTGGCGGTCGGCTATTCGGGCGACGTGCTGCAGGCCAAGCGCCGGGCCGAGGAGGCCAAGAACGGTATCGAGATCGCGTATGTGGTGCCCAAGGAGGGCGCGCTGATGTGGTTCGACACCTTCGCGATTCCGAAGGATGCCGCCCACCCGGCCGAGGCCCTGGCCTTCATCGACTACATGCTACGGCCCGAGGTGGCGGCGGCCAACACGAACTTTGTGGCCTATGCCAGCGGCAACCTCGCGGCGAAGAAGTTCGTGAAACCGGAGATCCTGAGCAACCCCGGCATCTACCCGGACGAGGCGACGATGCAGCGCCTGTCGATCAACACGGCCTGGGACGACCGGACTCAGCGCTACGTCACCCGGCTCTGGACCAGGGTCCGCACCGGGCGCTGAAAGAAAGGCCCGGCGCCGCTCGATGCGCCGGGCCTTCAGGTCTCGGTTTTAGTTCTTCAGGTCTTCCGGAACCTTGCCGCCGTTCTCGGCGAGCTTCTTCATCACCTGCTTGTGCAGCCAGATGTTCATCGAAGCCGAGTCGTCCTTGTCGCCGGTGTAGTGCAGCTCGTCGGCGAGCTGCTTCCGCTCGGTCAGGCTCGACTCGAGGCCGAGCAGCTTCATCAGGTCCACGATCGAGTGGCGCCAGTCGAGCTTCTGCCCGTTCTTCTCGGCGAGGCCGGTGAGCACCGCCTCCACGTCCACGGGCTCGCCGCCGCCCGCGCTGCCGGGGGCCGAAGCCGTGCCCGAGCCGGTCGAGCCGCTCGCGGAGCCCGACGTGGACGCGGGCGCGGCGTCCGCGGAACCGCCGCCGAACGGATGGAGGATCTTGCCGACGATGCTGCCGAGGAGGCTCATAGGTCCGCTCCGATAATCGAGGCCCGACCTGTGCGCCGGGCGGGCTGTCAACCGGTTGTCGGCCCAGGCGTTCCGAGAATCGGTTTGCGCGGTGCCGAGACTAGCCGCGGGCGCCGTGCAGCGCGATCCCCAGCAGGGTCAGCCCGAGCACCAGGAAGATGCCGCTCCAGCGTTCGAGGACGACGGCGCGCGCCGGGTCGCGCAGCGAAAGACCCGCCAGACCCACACTGCAGACTAAGCACCCCAGGCTCATTACGATAACCGGCACGTTCCTCGTGGTCCGAACTCGACGGGTCCAGCCTTAGTCAGATCTGGGCGCTGTGCGGTACCGAAGACCACGTAGTCAACGGGAAATGCACAGGGTTCGATCTGAGCAGACTCGGTCGATGTAGAACCTCTGACGCTCTCGATTTGAATATCGGTCGGAAAATCAATCCTGTCACATCGCATTTGAAGGATATGTCGGTCGGATATTCGGTCTTGGTTCCCCGATAGGGTCGGCAGCAGACATCAGCAGGGTTGGCCGACCGGCTGAGGACCGGAACCCTCCCCTGCCCCACGACGACCGTGAGTTCGACGCTCAATCCGCGCCCGACAGGGCGGCGGCGAGCTCCGCGCGTTCCTCGGCGAGCGTGCCGCGCGGCACCGGGCGGCCGGCGCGGTCGTACCAGTAGCGCGCATTGCCGGCATCGCCCTCGATCCGGTGGAGATGGGCGTGGACCCAGGCGGCGTCCGGCCCGGAGGCGTCCTGGACGAGGGCATGCGCCCGTGCCCAGGCAGCGTCGGCGGTCTCGGTGCCATCCTTGGCGAGCCACCAGAGGGCGGCGCGCGGCGCCGGCCAGGCGGAAGGCGGCTCGGGCTTGGTCAGCGTCGCCGCGAAGGCGGCCGGCAGGGTCTCGGTCATCGGGCACTCCTCCCCATCCGCGACGGGTCAGCGTCCAGCGGCGCGCTCCGGCAGCCAGCGGCTGCGGCGCTGGCGGGCGGACCACGCGTAGCGGGTATCGCCGTCGAGGCGGTCGAGATGGTCCGAAAGCCGGTTGCGTTCAAGCCAGGCGAGCGCGGCCTCAAGTTCGGGCAGGGTCATGGTCGCGCGACCCTTGCCGAGCACGCGTTTCAGCACCGCGTTATAGCGATGCGCGAGGTTGCTGCCGCGGGGAACGCGCAGCGACGCCTCGTCTTCCACGGCTTGGCTCGCCACCGCGACGGCCAGCCGCTGGCGCAGGGTCCGCTCCGTGACCGACGGCGGCTCGGGCGCCGGCGCCACCGGGGCGGGTTCGGCGAGGCGCGGGCGCAGCAGAGCGTAGCGCAGCCCGATCGCATTGCTCTCCAGCGGCGTGATCCCCCCGGGATCCTCGTCCCGCCACGGGGTCCGCTCCGGCACGAGCGCGGTGGCCGGCCGCTCGCGCTTGGGCCGTACGCTGCTGCCCTGCTCGGTCTCCAGCTCCAGGCGGAACCGGGCGAAGAGCGGGTCGTCCGGGTGGAAGATCAGCGCCTGCTGGGACTCGTAGGGTCCCGCATGCGGATCGACCCGGGTTGCCCGGGCCAGCATCTGCTCGAGCCAGGGCCGGGAGCGGATATGGGTCAGGGCTGCCACCACGGCGACCTCGGGGGCGTCGAGCCCCTCGTAGGCCATCGCCACGGTGACCAGCACGGCCGGCTCCGCGGTCAGGCGGAACGCCGCCAGGGCCGCGTGGGCATCGCCCTGCCCCGACGTTGCCAGGCGGACGTCGCGCTCGCCCTGCCCGGCCGGCATCCAGCTCCGCAAGGTCGTCAGGTAGGCGCGCGCGCTGGCCTGGTCCGGGGCGACCACCAGGAGCTTGCCGAGTCCCCGTGCCATCTCGCCGGCCGGCAGGTCGCGTTCGAGCCGGCGCCGAGCGCGCAGGCGCTTGGTGGCGAAGAAGGATTCGCTGAGGAGATCCCGGGCGAAGCCGGTTCGCAGGGCCGTGAACAGGGCCGGCCGGGTGGTGACCCGCACCGAGCCGGCGCCCAGCCGGTGCGGCCCGACCCGGGGGCTGTCGCCCGCGATGCGGCCGCCTTCGAGCCAGCTCGCCTCGCCGTCGATCGCCCCGAAGGTGACCGGGAGCACCGCCCGCTCGGCCAGCGCCTGCGAACGCGAGTAGCCGATCACCGCGAGCCCCGGCGCTTCCAGCTCCAGTTCCGGCCCGCGACCGAGGGCGGACGGCCGGTAGGGCAGGCCGAGGATGCGCCGCCCGTCCGCCCGCTCCAGGGTGCCGGACAGGAACAGGCCGATCTCGGCCGCCTCCATCACGGGCAGCATCGCCCGGGACCACGCCCCGGCCTCGGCCTCTTCGGTGGAGGATTCCTCCGCGCCGGGACGTCCCGGGACCGGCAGGTGGTGGACCTCGTCGACCACCAGCAGGGTGCGGTGGGCCCGCGCCTCCGCGAGGTGCAGCGCCGGGGCAGCCGCCACCGCCTGATAGGTGGTGACGTAGCCGGCCAGGCCCCGGGCGGGATCGCGCTCGTTGTCGGCCGCGCGCACGCTGAGCGCATGCCCGAACGTCGCCCGCCAGAGCGGATCGGCGAAGGCCTCCTCGGCCTGGAGGCGCAGGGAGTCCCGCGGCACCACCCAGACCACGCGGTCCACCCGGCCCGCGGCGATCAGCGTATGCGCCGCAATCACCGGGAGCAGCGACTTGCCGCCGCCAGGCGTCACCGCCGCCAGGATCTTCTGGACATGCCCCGCCTGCCCGCTCGCCATGGCCGCGACGAGGGCCATCAACGTACGCTGGTGCGACCGCAGGGACGGGGCGGGACGGGTCAAGGGCCGGCGAAGCAGGGCGACATCGGCGCACCGTGGCCGATCCGGATTCCTTTGTGAATCCCTCGGGACGCGGAACGTTCGCGTTTTCTTCCCGGGCGCTGAGGTCGCTGGCGCAGGTTCTTTCAGATTGAGCCGCTGTGCGGGGCATCCCATGTTGAATTCCGGGCCGCATTCCGCGGGCGCTGCATGCGCCCGGGAAAGCGGCGTTTCATCCCGCACCGCCGCTTTCCCGGCATGTGGAGCGGAGCGGAACCTGATCCGGGACCCAGCACCGCATGCGCCGCGCAGCGGTTCGGCCCCCTCAATCCCGCAGAAGTGTCGTAAACCCAGCCCGGGAGGCGGGATCCGGCCACGACAAGCGTTGACACCCGGCCAGCCCCTCACCATAAGGGCGCCGCGGGTGAGAAACCTGCCTTGGGGGAATGTCCCGAGCGGCAAAGGGGGCGGACTGTAAATCCGCTGCGTAAGCTTCGTAGGTTCGAGTCCTACTTCCCCCACCAAGCTTTCTGAAGATCCTGCCCGATCAGACCTGCTTCGCCAGGGCCGCCTCGATGCGCGCGGCGGCGGCGGCCGAGAATCCCTTTCCGGCCAGCCCTTGCCCAGCGGCCGCCTGTCCGGTGAGGTTGCGCCGCTTGCCCTCCGGCAGGTGCGTCTTGCGCAGGGCGTGCGCGTCGCGGTGGCTGGCATGAGTGATCGCGATGGCCAGCGCGTCGGCGGCGTCGGCGACACGGAATTCGGCCTTCGGGAGCAGGAAGCGGACCATCGCCTGGATCTGCACCTTCTCGGCGTGGCCGGAGCCCGCCACGGTCTTCTTGATCAGGTTGGCGGCGTACTCGAACACTGGGAGGCCGGCGAGCGCCGGCACCACCAGCGCCATGGCCCGGGCATGGCCCAGCTTGAGTGTCGCCTGGGCGTCCTTGTTGACGAAGGTCTCCTCCACGGCGACCTCGTCGGGTGTCTGCGCCGCCACGATGCGCCCGATCCCTTCGAACAGCTCGCGCAGGCGCAGCGCAAGCGGCAGGTCGCCGTCCGAGGTGACGACCCCGCAATCGCCGTAGCTCAGCTTGCTGCCCTGCGCGGTGATCAGGCCCCAGCCGGTGCGGCGGAGCCCCGGGTCGATCCCCAGGATGCGGACGATGCTGCTCATGACGCTCCAGGGCTTTTTGTCTCGTCCATCGTCGAGTTCCGAAAGGCGGCCGCATCCTATCGGCCGTCCGCCCTCGACGATCGGCCCGAGCGTGCCGTACGTATCGTGAACGCCCGGTTTCACCAAGGGACCGGGATTCAGGGAGCCCGACCATGAGCGCGTCAGCACCGATCAGCCGCTTCCCGGTGCCGAAGCTGTCCGAGATGCCCGAGGATCTGCGCGCCCGCATCGCCCTGGTGCAGGAGAAGGCGGGCTTCGTGCCCAACATCTTCCTGGCGTTGGCGCACCGCCCGGACGAGTTCCGCGCCTTCATGGCCTATCACGACGCGCTGATGGACAAGCCCGGCGGCCTGACCAAGGCCGAGCGCGAGATGATCGTGGTCGCCACCAGCGCGGCCAACAACTGCCTCTACTGCGTGATCGCCCACGGGGCGATCCTGCGGGTCCGCGCCAAGAACCCGCTGCTCGCCGACCAGGTCGCGGTCGCCTACGCCAAGGCCGACATCACCCCGCGCCAGCGCGCGATGCTGGCCTTCGCGCTCAAGGTGGCCCAGGCGGCCCACACGGTCGAGGCCGAGGACCATGACGTGCTGGCGGGCCACGGCTTCAGCCCCGACGACATCTGGGACATCGCCGCGATCACCGCATTGTTCGCCCTGTCGAACCGGCTGGCCAGCGTGACGGATCTGCGGCCCAACGACGAGTTCTACACGATGGGGCGATGAGGCGCCCTCACCCCCGCCGCCCGAGCAAAATGATTGCCGTGCCGGCGAGGCAGACGGCGCTGCCGGCGAGGTCCCAGCGGTCCGGCCGCTGCCCTTCCGCGAGCCACAACCACAGCACCGAGGCGGCCACGTAGACTCCGCCATAAGCCGCGAAGGCGCGCCCCGCCGCCGGGCTGTCCACCAGGGTCAGCAGGCCGGCGAACGCCACCAGGGAGGCGGTCCCCGGCATCGCCCACCAGGCCGAGCGGCCGAGCCGGAGCCAGGCCCAGAAGGCGAAGCATCCAGCGATTTCCGCGAGGGCGGCGCCGGCATAGACGAGGAGCGTCATCGCACGAGCCTTGGCATGGGTATCGACCAGGGGCGAGGTGAGATGGACAACCGGGCGACGCCGCATCCTCGGAAAACCTTACCCCGAAGTGCAAGATGCTCACGCGCGCAAGATCGGCTAAGACCTGTCCCGATCGCTTCCGCGTGCTTCCCGGGCCCCGCCCGATCCACCACCCCGGCCATGTCAGACCCGATCGAGACCGCCCGCCTCCAGGTCCTCCACAGCTACGGTATCCTCGATACGCCGCGCGAGCCGGCCTTCGACGACATCGTCACGCTGGCGACGCAGATCTGCGCGGTGCCGGTGGGCCTCGTCAGCCTCGTCGCGGCCGACCGGCAATGGTTCAAGGCTCAATGCGGCTTCCCATCCTGCGAGACGCCCTTGAGCCAGTCGGTCTGCGCCCATGCGCTGACCGCCGAGGACGGGCTGCTGGTGATCCCCGACCTGACGGCCGATCCGCGCACCCGCGAGAACACGCTGGTGACGGAAACGCCGTTCATCCGGTTCTATGCCGGGGCTGTGCTGCGGACCGATGACGGCGTCTCGCTCGGAACCCTGTGTGTGATCGACACGAAACCTCGGCCGGACGGGCTGAAGCCGGATCAGGCCTTCGCCCTGCGGGCCCTGGCGCGGCAGGTGATGGCGCAGCTCGAACTGCGCCGCGCGGTCCGGGAACGGGAGGCGGCGCTGGCGGCCGAGCGCCTGGTCCGCGACGCCCTGGCGGTCTCCGAGGAGCGTTACCGCCTCTCGTCGCGGGCGACCACGGACCTGATCTGGGACTGGAACCCGCAGACGGGCCGGATCCACTGGGATGACGGGTTGTCGGCGCTGTACGGATTTCAGCCGGGCGAGATCGAACCCAGCAACGACTGGTGGTACGCGCACATCCATCCCGAGGATCGCGACCGCGTTCGCCGCAGCGTCCAGGCGGCCATCGACGGCGCACCCCTGCGCTGGAGCGAGGGATACCGTTTCCGGCGGGCCGACGGGAGCTATGCCACCGTCCTCAACCGGGCGATCATCGTCCGGGGCTCGGAGGGCAGGGCCACCCGAATGACCGGCGTGATGCTGGATGCGACCCAGCAGGCCGAGGCCGACGCCCACCGCGAGATGCTCAGCCAGGAACTCAGCCATCGGCTGAAGAACACCCTGGCGATGGTCCAGGCAATTGCCTCGCAGACCCTGCGCGACGCCCCCGACGTCGCGTCGGCCCGCGACGCCCTGCTGCAGCGCCTACTGGCGCTCGGCAAGGCGCACGATATCCTGCTCGCCGGCAATGCCGAGCGGGCCGGCATGGAGGCGGTGATCCGCGGCGCGCTGGCGCTCCACGACAACGCCCGCGCCGGCCGGCTGCGGATCGAGGGGCCGCCCCTCGACATCGGGCCGAAGGCGGCCCTCGCCCTGGCGCTGATGATCCACGAGCTGGCGACCAACGCGGCGAAGTTCGGGGCCCTCTCGGCGGCAGCCGGCGCTGTCGGCGTCACCTGGCAGATCGAGACCCGGGACGACAATCCGCACCTTCGGCTCAGCTGGGCCGAGTCCGGTGGGCCTCCGGTGACCGCGCCGTCGCGCAAGGGGTTCGGAACCCGCCTGATCGAGCGCGCCTTCGCGGGCACGGTCGCCGGGGACGTCGCCTTGGAGTACCGGGAGACCGGTCTGCTCTGCGTCCTCACCGCGCCGCTGGCGGGTTTCCAGGGCAAGGATGGAATTCTGAACTGAGGCGCGGCCCTGCGCGGCGTTAAGTCCCCGACAATAAAATACCGGTCGAGTGAGGCGATGAGCGCGCGCGACACGGCAGACGACCTGATCCTGATTCCCGGCGACGCGCGCCTGCGCGAGGTGGTCCATGCCTGGGCCGACGGGCTGGCGCGGGAGCGGCGGATGTCGCCCAACACCGTCGAGGCCTACAGCCGGGACCTGCGCCAGTTCCTGGTCCACCTGGCCTCGCGCTTCGGCACCCCGACCATTCCGATGCTGGTGGCCCTGAAGGTCCGCGACATCCGCGCCTTCATGGCCGCCCGCCGGGCCGACGAGGTATCCGGACGCTCGCTGATGCGGATGCTGGCGGGCTTGCGCTCGTTCGGGCGCTTCCTGGAGCGCGAGGGCTACGGCAGCGTCTCGGCGCTCGGCGGCGTGCGTGCGCCCAAGGTCCCGCGCCGGCTGCCCCGGCCGATGCCCGTCGCCGCCGCGGTGGCGCTCACCGACACGGCCATCCGGGCCGGCGAGGAGCGCGCGCCGTGGGTGCTGGCCCGGGACGCCGCCGTCCTCGCCTTGCTCTACGGCGCCGGCCTGCGCATCTCCGAGGCCCTCGGCCTCACCCGGCGCGACGCCCCGCTCCCAGGCAGCGATCAGGTCACGGTGCTCGGCAAGGGCGGCAAGCAGCGCATGGTGCCGATCCTGCCCGTGGTGGCGCGGGCGGTGGCCGACTACGTCGCCGCCTGCCCGCTGCCGCTGCCGCCGGAGGGGCCGCTCTTCGTGGGGGCCCGCGGCGGGCCGCTCTCGCCGCGCATCATCCAGTACACGGTGGCCCGCGCCCGGGGGGCGCTCGGCCTGCCCGAAAGTGCGACGCCCCATGCCCTGCGCCACTCCTTCGCGACGCATCTGCTCGCCCGCCAGGGCGAGTTGCGGGCGATCCAGGAACTGCTCGGCCACGCCTCCCTGTCGACCACGCAGCTCTATACCCAGGTCGACGCCGCCCGGCTGATGAGCGCCTACACGGCGGCGCATCCGCGGGCGGGCCGGTGATCTAGACTGTCGGTGATAGTGCAAGTTGCTATTCTTATGGGTTGTCCGTTCGAATAATCCGTAGACTGAGCTTATTAGGCTGCTTTTTAAGGGCTTCGTCATCACCTGCATCCATGATCCGGATTGGGGGATGCGAGTGTCGGGGCATGGCCATGGAGCTTGATCAGGCGGGGTCGCCGGCGCGTGTCGCAATCGCGGATTGCGATGCGGGACGCCGCGCCGCCCTGCGGGCAATCGTCGAACGCTTCGACTCCCGCGCCGTGATCGACGAGGCCACGTCGGGTCAGGCGCTGTGCGACATCCTTCTGAAGAAACGCCCGAGCCTCGCCTTCGTGGGGCTCCAGCTCGCCGACCTGAGCGGGCCCGAGGCGGTCGCGGTCGCACGCCGGGCCGGTGCCGAGCCGCCCTGCCTGGTCCTGGTCGCCAACCGGGTGCTGCCGCACTGGCAGGAGATCGCCCAGAGCCTCGGCGCCTACGAGGTGCTGAAGACGCCGCTCGACCCGGGCCATATCGAGCCATTGCTGCATGCCGATGCCCGCCGCCGCACCCCGACCCGGGCGCTGCTGGCCTGCTCGTCCCCCGCCGGGCGGACCGCGATCAGCCGGGTGGTGGCCCGCAGCGGCTTCGCAATCGAACTCGAAGAGACCAATTGCGGCCACCATGCCCTGAGCCAGCTCAAGCTCCGTGCCTACGATTTCGCGTTCCTCGACGTGAAGCTCGGTGGCATCGAAGGGATGGAACTCGCCTGTCAGATCCAGCCCCTCGGGCTGCCGACACGGATCACCCTGCTGACCACGTCGGAGCTGGAGCCGATCGCACAGGCCGGGCGCTACTTCGGGGTCGATGCGGTGCTGCGGATGCCGTTCTACGCCCGCGACATCGACCTGGCGCTGCACAACGCCCTGGGCTTGCGCCGGCCGTATCTCCTGAACGCCCTGACGGCGCCGCCGGCCCCAAGCGCGCTCCTGCGGATCGCGGACCTCCCGAACGCCCGGCGCAAGATCGCCTGATCCCGCGCCGGATCGGCTGGACCGGTCAGACGTGGATGGCGCGCTTGGACACGGCCAGGGCTGCCTCCTTGACCGCCTCGGTCAGCGTGGGATGCGCGTGGCAGGTGCGGGCGATATCCTCGGACGAGGCGCCGAACTCCATCGCCACCGCGACCTCGGCGATCAGGTTGCCGGCATCCGCGCCCACGATGTGCACGCCGAGAACCCGGTCGGTCTGCGCGTCGGCCAGCACCTTGACGAACCCGTCCGTGGTGCCGTTCGCCTTGGCGCGGCCGTTGGCCGTGAACGGGAATTTGCCGACATTGTAGGCGATGCCGTCCTTGGTCAGCTCCTCCTCGGTCTTGCCGACGGAGGCCACCTCCGGGAACGTGTAGACCACGTTCGGGATAACGCCGTAATTGACGTGGCCTGACTGGCCGGCCAGCATCTCGGCGATGGCGACGCCCTCGTCCTCCGCCTTGTGGGCCAGCATCGGCCCCGCGATCACGTCGCCGATCGCGTAGATGCCCGTGACGTTGGTGGCGTAGTGGGAATCCGTGAGGATCCGGCCCTTGTCGTCGCGCTGCACGCCCACGGTGTCCAGCCCGAGACCCTCGGTGTAGGGCACCCGGCCGATCGCCACGAGGACAACGTCCGCCTGCACGGTCTCGGTCGCACCGCCCGCTGCCGGCTCCACGCTGACGCTGGCGCCCTTCTTGCCGACCTCGACGCCGGTCACCTTGGTCGACAGCTTGAACTGGATGCCCTGCTTGGTCAGGATCCGCTGGAACTGCTTGCCGACCTCGCCGTCCATGCCGGGCAGCACCCGGTCGAGGTATTCCACCACGGTGACTTCGGCGCCGAGCCGGCGCCAGACCGAGCCCAGTTCCAGGCCGATCACCCCGGCGCCGATGACCAGGAGCTTCTTCGGCACCCGGTCGAGCTCCAAGGCGCCCGTGGAGGAGACCACGACCGTCTCGTCGATGGTTACGCCCGGAAGGCGCGTCACGTCGGATCCGGTGGCGATGACGATGCTCTTGGTTTCGAGCATCTGGTTGCCGCCATCCTCGGACACGACCTCGACCCGGCCGGCGCCCGCGATCCTGCCGGTGCCGTGGAAGGTGTCGACCTTGTTCTTCTTGAGCAGGAACTCGACGCCCTTGGTATTGCCGGCGACGCCCTCAGCCTTGAAGCTCATCATCTTCTTGAGATCGAGCTTCACGCCGCTCACCTCGATGCCAAGATCGGCGAAATGCTTGGTCGCCTCCTCGAACGCCTCGGAGGCGTGCAGCAGCGCCTTCGACGGGATGCAGCCGACATTGAGGCAGGTACCGCCGTGGGTCGCCCGCTTCTCGACCACGGCGGTCCGCAGGCCGAGCTGCGCCGCGCGGATCGCGCAGACGTAGCCGCCTGGGCCGGTGCCGATGACGACGAGATCGTAGGACATGAGAGTTCGCTTCCGGTCGGTCATGCCGCCTGGGGCGGTCGAAGAGAAGAGAGGTGTCGGGGGCGGCTCAGCGGCCGCCGGCGACGTCGAGGATGGCACTCGTGGTGTAGGCGGCCTCCTCCGAGAGCAGCCACGCGATCGGCGCGGCGACCTCCTCGGCGGTGCCGGCGCGGCCCATCGGGACGGCGGGCCCGAGGCGTTCGACCCGGTCGGGCTCGCCGCCGCTGGCATGGATCTCGGTGGCGATGATGCCGGGCGCCACCGCGTTGACGCGGATGCCCTCTCCGGCGACCTCCCGGGCGAGCCCGGTGGTCAGCGAGTCAATGGCGCCCTTCGACGCGGCGTAGTCGACGAACTGGCCGGGGCCACCGAGCCGGGCCGCGACGGAGGACAGGTTGACGATGGCGCCCCCTGCCCCGCCACGCTTGGTCGACATGCGCCGCACGGCCTCGCGGGCACACAGGAAGCTCCCGACCACGTTGGTGGTCATCATGCGCTGGAGCCGGGCCGCGCTCATGTCGGCCACGTCGGATTTCATATCGACCACGCCCGCGTTGTTCACGAGCGCCGCGAGCCGGCCGAACCCGTCCGCGGCCTGGAACAGCGCCAGCACGTCGGCCTCGACGCCGACATCGCTGCGCACGGCCAGCGCCTTGCCGCCCTTGGCGGTGATCGCATCCACCACCGCCTGTGCCGCGGCCGTGTCCGACACGTAACTCAGGCATATCGCGTAGCCGCGCTCGGCGAGCAGCAGCGATACCGCCCGCCCGATGCCGCGGCTGCCGCCCGTGACGATGGCGACGTTGGGTCTGTTCATGGGCTCACTCATGCGGCTGCCGCGTGGGCCGACTCGTAGCGGCTCGCGAGAACCTCGACGATCTGGGTCTCGATCCGGATCCGTGCGGTGTCGGGGCAGAAACCGATCTCGCGCCCGACAGCGTCGAGTTTCCAGCCGAAGGTCCGTCCGTGATCGCCGACAGCGACGGTCCGGGAAAAGGCTTCGTCCTCGAGCGGCGCGAAGATCGCGCCCGTCGTAATGGAGTCCGAAAAGTCCAGAATGCCCGCGATGCCGTCATCGAACGTGACGCGGAGAGTCGGATAATGAAGAGGCTCCACGGAGGCGATCCGATGCGACGTCATTCGATCATTCCCCCGTTGTAGCGACCGGCCCGGATCTCTCGCCAGACATAGGAAACCTGTTCGCGGTTGGCATCCAGCCACGCCCGGATGTCCTTGCCCTTCGCACGCGGCAAAGCCCCGCTGAGGACTTCGCCCGTGATGATCGAATGCTTCGCCTCCTGGCCGGACAAGAATGCGTGCAGATGTGGCGGCAGATGATCGTTGAGACAGATCGTGATCCGAACGCCCTCGACGATGGCGATCGTCGGCCGCGATCAGCGAGACTTTCCAATCGAGGCCACGATCATTCCCCCGCCAAACCGGATCACAGGTCCAGCACGAGCCGGGCCGGATCCTCCAGCGCCTCCTTGACCCGCACCAGGAAGGTCACGGCCTCCTTACCGTCCACGATCCGGTGATCGTATGACAGTGCGAGGTACATCATCGGCCGCGCCTCGATCTTGCCGGCACGGACCACCGGGCGCTCCTCGATGCGGTGCATGCCGAGGATGCCCGATTGCGGGGCGTTGAGGATCGGGGTCGACATCAGCGAGCCGTAGATGCCGCCGTTGGTGATCGTGAAGGTGCCGCCCTGCATGTCCTCGATGGACAGCTTGCCGTCGCGGGCCTTCTTGCCGAAGCCGGCGATCGTCTTCTCGACGCCGGCGATAGACAGGTCGTCGGCGTTGCGCACCACCGGCACGACCAGGCCCTTATCGGTACCGACCGCGATGCCGATGTGGTAGTAGTTCTTGTAGACGAGGTCCTGCCCGTCGATCTCGGCATTGACCGCGGGCACGTCCTTGAGGGCGCCGATCACCGCCTTGGTGAAGAAGCCCATGAAGCCGAGCTTGGTGCCGTGCTTCTTCTCGAAGATGTCTTTGTATTGGCTGCGGAGCGCCATCACGGCCGACATGTCGACGTCGTTGAACGTCGTCAGCATCGCAGCGGTGTCCTGCGCGTCCTTGAGGCGGCGCGCGATGGTCTGGCGCAGCTTCGTCATGCGCACGCGCTCCTCGCGCGCAGCATCGTCCGGCGCCGAGGGCGCGCGCGGCGGGGTCGGGCGGGCCTCCCTGGCG
>NZ_VRVA01000066.1:0-31571 GCF_008039945.1 Methylobacterium sp. WL64 | reverse complement strand
TGTTCGCGCTCGCCTTCAACCTGCTGCTCGGCTACGGCGGCCTGCTCTCGTTCGGTCACGCCGCCTATTTCGGCATGGCGAGCTATCTCTGCGCCTACACGGCCAAGAGCCTCGGTTTCACGCCGGAGCTGGCGATCCTGTCGGGTACCGCCACGGCAGCCCTGCTCGGGCTGGTCTTCGGCTCGCTGGCGATCCGCCGCCAGGGCATCTACTTCTCGATGATCACCCTGGCGCTCGCCCAGATGGCGTACTTCTTCTCGCTGCAGGCGAAGTTCACCGGCGGCGAGGACGGCATCCAGGCGGTGCCGCGCGGCAACCTGTTCGGGGTGTTCAGCCTCGCCGACGACCGGGCGATGTACGCCGTCGTCTGCGTGGTCTTCATGGCCGGGATGCTGCTGATCTACCGGATCATCCACTCGCCGTTCGGGCAGGTGCTCAAGGCGATCCGGGACAACGAGCCCCGGGCGATTTCGCTGGGCTACCGCGCCAACCAGTACAAGCTCGCGGTTTTCGTGCTCTCGGCGACGCTCGCCGGGCTCGCGGGCTCGACCAAAGCAATCGTGTTCCAGCTCGCCTCGCTGACCGACGTCCACTGGTCGATGTCGGGTGAGGTGGTGCTGATGACGCTGGTGGGCGGCATGGGCACGGTGTTCGGGCCGATTGTCGGCGCACTGGTGATCGTCACGATGGAGACCTACCTGGCGCAGTTCGGCGCCTGGGTGACCATCATCCAGGGCTGCGTCTTCGTGCTCTGCGTATTGCTGTTCCGCGAGGGTATCGTCGGCCTGATCGCGCGCCTGATCCGAAAGCCCCTCTGATTACGTCTACTATGTTATTAGGCGGACATTTTATGATCACGTCACCTTCCTACCCGAAAGAGTTTCCGGTCAATTTTAAGCGGATCTGGCGAATGGCCGCTACAAAGAATGGGCGATGAGCACTCCTACGATTGAGATTGTATCCAAACCGAACGTCCGGTCTTGCAAGTGATGGCGATCCGGCGTGCCGAAGTCTGGCCGGAAACGGTTCGTCTGCTTCGAAGACGGTCCGCCGGAAAAGCAGACAGGACCCTGCCGCTTCTGCGTGGCAGGATAGGGTGGTTCAGTGCGTGTTCCAAGGCGGCAGATCCTCGGCTGGGCACTTCTAGCCGACAAGACGCAGGCGCGAATTCCATCCACGGACCTTACTTCAATGCGGAGAGACCTTAATCTTCAAGCGACATGAGACTGGCATTGCCGCCAGCCGCGGTTGTATTTATTGATAAAGAACGCTCCTCGACGAGATCAAATAGGTTGTAATCGCCTCCCGAATCTTCAGATATGGTCGTCCGGATCGGAAGGATCGGGCCGTGCCCATCGGCGAGGAAACGAGCGAGTGCTCGAAGACTATCGTGGCCGCCCTCGTGCATTACGGCACGGATATGCGAGATGTCTGTGAGTGCGACCACATGCTTCACCTTTACAGCGATGTCCGCCGGAAGCCCGTGAAACAAGGCTGGGGAGGCGCCTTCGCCTGAGACGACCGCCGTGTTGCCGGTCGCGAGAATGGCACCAACCTGAACCAAAACTCCTCGCTTGGTGACGGCGATCGCGGCGATTCGACCTCGGGGGCAAAGACTATAGACATTGTTCTCTCCAACAGGTCCGATCAGGTCCACACGCAAGCCAAGTGGTGATCGCGTTGCGAATGCTTCCACGCGCTCTGCGACGACCTCATGTCCATTTCGTCGCAGCCATGCGATGTAACTGTCGACTGTCGAAGAGGCTGAATTCTTGCCCATGGGTGCCAAGACCAACGCCGAATTCGTGCACGAGAGAAGACGTCGCAGGTAGAGCGGCCCCCCCGCCTTCGGGCCTGTCCCCGACAGGCCGGAGCCTCCGAACGGTTGCACGCCGACCACCGCACCGATGACGTTGCGGTTTATGTAGACGTTTCCCGCCTCTATCCGGCTCAACACACGGTCAACGGTCTCCTCGATCCGTGTGTGAAGGCCGAAAGTCAGACCGTAACCGGAGGCTCCGATATCGAGGAGTAGCCGATCGAGCTGGTCACGCCGGTAGCGCAGCACGTGCAGTACTGGCCCGAACACCTCGGCTTCGACGTCGGCGATTCGATCAATCTCGATCAATGTGGGAGGGACGAACGTGCCCTGTTCGGTCGCGACCATCGTCGAGACTTGGATGACGCGGTGGCCGCACGCCCGCATCGCCTCGACGTGACCTACGATGCGATCCTTTGCCTTTTGCGAGATGACGGGACCGACATCAACCGACAGGCGGCGCGGGTCGCCAACCTCCAGCTCGGACATTGCCCCCCGAAGCATGTCGAGCGTTCGGTCTGCGACGTCGTCCTGGAGGCAGAGGATGCGTAGGGCAGAGCATCGCTGCCCGGCCGAGTCAAATGCTGAGGCTATCACGTCGGCCACCACCTGTTCAGGCAGAGCCGAAGAATCCACGATCATGACGTTCTGGCCGCCGGTCTCGGCGACGAACGGGACGGGACGCCCGTCCGGATTTAGGCGTTCGGCGAGTTGACGCTGGATCAAACGTGCGACGTCGGTTGAGCCTGTGAACATCACGCCTCGAACCCTGGCATCGCCGACGAGCTTCGCGCCGGTATCACCCGCGCCAGGCATGAGGTGAAGTGCGTCGGTGGGGATGCCGGCAGCGTGCAGCAGGCGCACCGCCTCCGCCGCGACAAGTGGCGTCTCCTCTGCAGGCTTGGCCAATACCGTGTTGCCGGCAGCGAGAGCGGCGGCGACTTGGCCGGTAAAGATGGCCAGAGGAAAATTCCAGGGCGAGATGCAGAGGATCGGTCCGAGAGGGCGTGCACCGTCGCCCAGTCGCTGGGCCTCGTTTGCATAGAAGCGCAGAAAATCCACAGCCTCTCGGACTTCGGCCACGGCGTTGGCGAAGGACTTGCCCGCTTCGCGCACCGTCAGACCCAACAGGACCGGCATGCGCATCTCGAAGGCGTCAGCCGCCTTGGAGAGAATGCTGGCACGGGTGAAGGATGACGTGCCGGCCCAATTCGGCGCCGCAGCCTCAGCTTTTGCAAGCGCGGATTCGATGTCCTCCGGTCGCGCGGAGATGGATCTCCCGACTACGTCACCGTGGTCCGCAGGGTTGCGCACGGCTTCGCACGGGAGGCCTGCTGTCCTGTGGGCAGGGCAGGCGGTCCAGTCCCCACCAACATAGGCCGTCAGATCGTGGGCCAATTGCGCCAGGATCGACTCGTCGCTCAGATCCAGACCGGCCGAGTTGAGCCGGGACGGGCCAAACAGGTCGCGCGGGAGCGCGATGCGCGGGTGCGGAGCGCCAGGTACGGGTTGCGCCTCTACAACCGCAACGGGATCAGTGATCAGATCTTCAACCCGTACCGTCTGGTCCGCGATGCGATTGACGAACGAGGAATTTGCGCCGTTCTCCAGAAGCCGGCGAACAAGATAGGCAAGCAGCGTCTCGTGGCCACCCACGGGGGCATAAATTCGGCAGGGCCGATTCAGCCTACCTATGCCGACCACGGACTCGTACAGCGGTTCGCCCATTCCGTGCAGGCACTGGAATTCGTATTGGCCGGGGGTGAAGTCCGGACCCGCCATCTCGACGATGCTTGCGAGCGTCTGCGCGTTGTGAGTGGCAAATTGAGGAAACACGGCGTCTGGTGCAGCCAGGAGTTTGCGCGCGCAGGCGAGGTAGGACACGTCCGTATGGATTTTGCGGGTGAATACCGGAAAGTCGGGAAGCCCATCGACCTGGGCGCGTTTGATTTCGGTGTCCCAATAGGCACCCTTCACCAGACGCACCATCAAACGGCGATGGGTCCGACGGCCCAGATCGGCGAGGTAGTCGACGACGAACGGGCAGCGCTTGCCGTAAGCTTGGATGACGAAACCGAGCCCGTTCCAACCTGCCAGCTCCGGAGCACCGGCAAGGATCTCCAGGATGTCGAGCGATAGATCGAGGCGATCGGCCTCCTCGGCGTCGATGTTCAGGCCGATGTCGTATCGCTTGGCAAGCAGGGCGAGGCCCAACACCCGCGGCGCCAGTTCGGCCAGGACGCGTGCGCGCTTGGCTCGGACGTAACGAGGATGGAGCGCCGACAGCTTGATCGAAATGCCCGGTCCAGCGTAGGGCCCGCGCCCGGCGGACGCGTGACCGATGGCGTGCACAGCCCCTTCGTAGGATACAAGATAGCGTTTCGCGTCGCTGGCGGTCACGGCTGCCTCGCCCAGCATGTCGTAGGAGTAGGTGAACCCGCGCTCTTCCATGCGACGAGCCCTGCGCAGCGCGGCAGCGATCGTCTGTCCGGTGACGAACTGCTCGCCCATCAATCGCATGGCCAGGTTGACCCCCTTGCGGATCAACGGCTCGCCTCCGCGGCTGATCAGGCGCGTCAACGCTCCGGACAAGCCGACCTCGCTCGTTGAATGCGTGAGCTTGCCGGTGACGAGCAATCCCCACGTGGCTGCGTTGACGAAAGGTGACGAACTTTGACCGAGATGCGCGGCCCAATCGCCTCCCGCGATCTTGTCACGGATCAGCGCGTCTCGGGTCGCCGAATCCGGAATCCGCAGGAGTGCTTCGGCAAGGCACATGAGTGCAACGCCCTCCTGGCTCGACAGATCGTACTCTCGGATCAAGCCCTCGACGCCACCCCGACGCGTCGTGCTGCGAAGGCCCTCGACGAGTCGCCGCGCGGTATCGGCGATGCGGGCGGCAGCCGGAGGCGTCATCCGCGCAAGGGCCAAAAGCGACCCGATGCATTCCGCCTCCGGACGACGACAGGCCGCGACGATCGCAGAACGGAGAGGCGACATGGAGGGCAATTCCGCTCGAAATGCCTCGAGACCGTTCGCCGCATCACCATGAGGCTGTAAGGCTAATGCCATCGACATGCCGCACTCCATTCAAGTCCGCATTCTGACAGCGGGTGGATAGAGCGGTTCTATCCTTAAATATGACGTTTTAAAATCGCCTGTCCTGTGCGAAGTTTCGCCGAAATCACCGACAAAACGAGCATCGGCAGTGAAAATCACGGACACGCTCGATGCGGCGATCCTCCGCATCTTGCAAGAGGATGGGCGGATATCGACAGTCGACCTCGCGGAGCGACTCAAGTTGTCGCCAACGGCGACGAGCGAGCGCTTGAAGCGTCTGACGCGCGAGGGTTACGTCATCGGCTATCGCGCGCGCCTTGACCCCGAGAAGTTGGACCTTGGCTTACTCGTGTTCATCGAGGTGCTGCTCGATAAGACCACCGCAGCCGTGTTTGACCGCTTTGCCGACGGCGTCCGGCGTGTCCCCGAGATTTTGGAATGCCATATGGTGGCAGGCGGGTTCGACTACCTTCTAAAGGTGCGGGTCAGGGATATGGCCGCCTACCGCCGCTTCCTCGGAGGAGTCATGGTCGACCTACCCGGAGTGAAGGAGACGCGCACCTACGCCGTCATGGAGCAGATCAAGGACGATGCACCGCTGCCGGTTCGTTAGCGTCATCAGCCATCACTCGGCAGCTTTCGAAAGGCCGCGACAAGCGCTTTTTGCGAGTAGGTAATATGTTCCTCAAGTAGGACCGTCGCCTTGGCCACGGCGCCGGAACGGCAGTGGTTGAGCAATTCCCAGTGCTCCCGAAGCGGCCGCTCCTTGCCGGCAGCGCGTGAGACATTCAACCGCGTGAATCGGCCAACCTGTCCATAGTTGGCCTCGATCATTCCGAGGAGCTTTTCACGGCCGCAGGGAGCATAGAGAACCGAGTGGAAGGCCCAGTTCGACTCCCCCCACTGGGTGGGGTCTCCCGAGCGTGCATAATCCTGCAGAATTGTTTCAGCCGCCTCGAAATCGGCGTCGATCATATTTGGGATCGCGAGCTGCAAGGCTCTGCATTCGAGGGCGATGCGAATATCCAGGAGTTCCAAGACTTCAGAAAGCGACAGGGCTGTCACGGTGGCGCCCTTGTTGACCTCAATAGTCACCAAGCCTTCCGCCTCCAACTGACGTAGCGCTTCCCGGACCGGGATACGGCTCGTGCCGAAGCGCTCGGCCAGTTCATCCTGACGAAGTTGTCCGCCGCTGGCGTAGTCGCCTGCCAGGATCGCGCGCCTCAGACCCTCGCGGACCATCGCGGAAGCCGACAGTTTCGAGCCGTCCTTCGGCAACTTGTCGTCCGCGATCGGCGCGGCGGCAGATTTCGGCATCAAGCGTATCCAGCGTCGATCCTGTCGCGGTTCTATACAGGTTGCTCAAATCCCATCCAGACCATGGGATCATCGTCATGGCGCCTGGTGGTGCTCTCTCCGACCATCTCAGAGCACGCCTTTGCTGGCGGATTCGTGCAGCTCGGCCATCAGAACCGCATCCGCGTACCGATCGAGCGAAAGCGTAGAGGCGTAGGCCGGCAGTTCGGCACCTGTCATCCACGCGGCGCAGACCGCACCCGTGGCGGTAGCCGCCATTGTCCCGAAGCCCGACAGAGCGCCTGCCATGAACGCGCCGGGGGTGCGCATCGGACCAATCAAGGGCCAATTTTCAGGTGTCATGGCGTAGTAGCCGCCGTAGTGACGGGTGCCGCGTGGCAGCCGTCCGAGGTAGGCTCGAAGTCCCGGGTGGAGGCGGCTCGCGCCGCGGAGGACCACGTCCGGGTAGTTCGGGTCGAGTGGCGGCTCGCCCTCCGGATCGCCCGGCGTGGTATTGTAAGCCCATCCGAGCTTGATCCACCGGCCATCCGGGCTTCCTTCGGGTCGGCGATGGACTCCGCCGGGGAGCTGGCGCAGCAGCAACGCAGCGTCGGGATCGCATGCCAGAACCTCGCGTTCCTCCTCGGTCCAAGCGAGTTCCTGTCCGTCGAGGTCGATCGTGAAGGGCAGATCACGCGGTATGGCGCCCTCGCGGTCCTCGAACGCGATCTTCTGCTGGTAGATGTAGGAAAGCGGCAGATCTTCGCCGAGCATATTCGCCACTTTGCTGAAGAAGGGACCTGCTGCGTTGACGAGTCTGTCCGCCCGTAGTTTGGTTTGGCCCTCGGTCGTACGGAGGTTCAGCGCAAAGGTCGACCCTGCGTCGATGGATTCCACCGCGGCACGCTTGATGCGGCCGCCGGCGTTACGAACGGCCTCCAGCATGTACTGCCCGAGTTGCTGGCCGCTGATGTCGCCGGCTCGGCGGATGTGGAAGATTGTCGCCACATCAGGGGCCAAGCTCGGAAAATGCGACCGGATCAGATTACGGTCCACGATAACGTCGACGCTATCGGGGGCGGTTTTCCAATCGGCGGAGATCGGCGGATGGTAGATCGCGGCAGACCCGCCCTCATGGATGCGGATCTGCCCCGTCCCGCCATCACCATATCCCTTGTATAGCTCGGCGATAAGGTCTTCAGGGCGCTCACGGCGTGTGACCAGCGCGTAACCGCGTCGGTTCATATGTATTCGGTTGCCGCTCGCTTCCGCGATCTCTTCCAGCAGGTCGATGGCATGGTCGGTGTAGGCCGTCATGGTCGGATGAGGCCACCAATTGCGATAGTTTTCACCGGATTGGGCGGATGTCATCGCCATCGGATCGCCGGAGTCGACGAGCGTGACATTGGTAACGCCGTGCCGAACGACGAGGTAGTAGGCAACGGCAAGGCCGATGTTGCCGGCACCGACGATCGCAACGTCGGTCGTCTCTTCACGCACTGTCATGGTCCCTTCCAAGCTCGATCGTCTCTGTATAGCGGCGCAATGAACGAGCCCCAGATTTTATCCAATTCGCATATTCCGAATGCGATCGCAACTTTTTCGCTGAGGGTTGAAGCCCAACAGGTGGCTGACTGAAAGGGCGCAACAGTGACACAGGAGAGGGCCCGTAGTAGAGAAAATGATACGCTACCGCATGAATTGTATGCTAAAAACATACATCGTATCCGATTTTGGCTTGCAGATTGTCGATTCGGCCGGCATGACCGCCGGAGTGAGCCCCCCCCCGGGGTGGGCGAACGAGCCGAGCCAGAGGAGCCAGCCTTTGAAACATCGCATTCGCCCCGCCGTCTTGGTCACGGCTATGCTTGTCGCGACGGTTCAAGCTCGTGCCGGGGACACGCTCGAGCGGGTAAGAGAAACTGGCGAAATCAAGCTCGGCTACCGAGAGGTGTCGGTGCCGTTCTCCTACCTCGACGGCGATCAGAAACCCGTCGGCTTCGCGATCGACTTGTGCGAGCGAATCCGCGACGCGGTAAAAACGGAACTCAAGCTCCCCAGTCTGCAGACGAAGCTTCAGCCTATCCAACTCGGGAACCAAATCCCGCTCATTGAAAATGGCACAATCGATATCGTTTGCGGTCCGGCGACGAATACGCTGGAGCGGCAGAAAGTCGTGACTTTCAGCGACACCATTTTCGTGTCGAGCATACGAGCCGTGGTCAAAAAAGACTCTCCGATCAAGTCTTTTGAAGATCTGGGCGATAAGCCTGTCTCCCTGACCGCTGGATCGACAGCGATCAATCTGCTTGCCGCTCGTGGACAGGAAAAGGGATTCAAGACCAGTAACATCATGAGCCCGGACCATGCCGGCTCGTTCCTAGCGCTGAATACCGGCCGTACGGTCGCATTCGTTATGGATGACGTGCTGCTCGCGAGCGTGGTCGCAAACAGCGTTCGGCCTGGCGACTGGCGCATCATCGACAACAGCCTCCGGGACGAGCCCTACGGGCTGATCATTCGTAAAGATGACCTCGCCTTTAAGGCGCTTGTCGATCGCACGATCGCCGGCCTGATGAAGGACGGTGAATTTGGTCGGCTCTACGTCAAGTGGTTCACGAGCCCAATCCCACCAAAGGGGATCAATCTAAATTTCCCGATCAGCGAGAAATTGAAGAAGGCAGTGGCAAATCCGAACGATAAGGGCGTCTAACGTCAAAAAAATGGTTTGTCTGCGGCGCTCTGAGCGTACTACCGAGTCGGTGGACGCAGATCGAATGCAATAGAATGTCAACTTCCGGAGGCCGTTAGGTTGCGCGACTTCGATATCGCTCTCATAGGGTGCGGCAACATGGGGGCCGCGCTCGTGACAGGCTACCTCAATCATCACCCGGACAGTCGCTTGCTCGTTATCGATCCGGATGTGACGCGCGCGAGAGGTCGACTTCCGGGAGCTCGAAGGTCGGCATTCGCGCCTGCGGTGACCCCTCTTATGGACGCATCGGCCGCGTTGACTGTCGTCGCCGTGAAGCCGCAGTCCTGCGCAGCCCTTCTTTCGGAACTCCAGCAGACGACTTCAGCGAACGGTCTGATCCTGTCCGTCGCGGCAGGAGTGCCGGCCGCGGCTTTCAACGTCGCAATGCCGGATGCGCGGGTAGTTCGGTGCATGCCCAACACACCAGCCATGGTCGGAGCCGGCGTCTCGGTTCTGTGGTGTGGAGCGGAGGTACCTGAATTCGAGCGAGCGCTCTGCGAAACGTTGCTTGCTCCCGCCGGGATCGTGGAATGGGTTGGGGAGGAGGACCTTATAGACGCAGCGACTGCCATTTCCGGGAGCGGTCCTGCGTATGTGTTCGCTTTCGTACAGGCTCTTGAACGAGCCGGAGAGCACGCTGGTCTTGAAGCCGGCTTGGCCAAGCGCCTTGCGCTTCACACGGTCACAGGTGCTGCTGCGTTACTTCAAAATGGGAACATGGATGCCGGTGACCTGAAAGCGTCCGTCCGCAGTCCTGCCGGTACGACGGATGCCGCATTGAAGGTGTTGGAGAACGGCGACGCTCTCGACGACCTGCTGAAGCGAGCTGTCGATGCGGCTCACTACCGGGCAAAGGAGATGCGTCAGTTTTTTGACCGCCGCGCCAACCCCTGAACTCGTAATGTATTGGCAACGGAGGTGTAGTTGATGACGTGTTGCGCCGTTCTGTCTATTGATCACGGACCAAACGTGGCCTTTAGGAAATCAACTCGTTTTGAGTACTGATTGATTTTGTGGCAGATCCGACGAATTAAAATCGGGTAGTTCGATGCGCCTTAGTCTTGGCCTTCGACGACGAGCGAGGCAGCGACGAGATCCTCCAGCGACGTCCCTACCGACTTGAATACGGTGACCTCTGCGGCGCTCCTGCGGCCAACCTTCGAACCGCTGCAGAGTTCATGCAGGTCGCCAGCTGTGTGGTCTGCCGACCACGTACCGTCCGCGATCGGTTGCGTCAGGTCGCCGGCCTCACGCAGGGCACCGGCATAGGTGTCGACATAGACCCGGGCGACGCGGATCAATGCGTCGTCGCTCTCACGCATCGCGGGCGTGAAGGCGCCCACGAGATCGACATGGGTCCCGGGGCGGACGTCGCGGCCGAGGACCAGCGGCTGTGTCGAGGTCGTGGCGCAACTGACGATGTCGGCGGCCGAGACCGCCGCCGGAAGATCGGCCGCCGGCTCGGCGGGAAGCCCCTCATCGCGCAGCCGCGCCGCCAGGGCCTCGGCCCTCACCACCGAGCGACCCCAGACCAGCACGCGCCGGATCGGCCGAACGACGGTGTGCGAATGGGCGAGCGCGGGCGAGAGGTGGCCGGTCCCGACGAGGGCGAGCACCGTGCTGTCCGGGCGAGACAGGTAGGTCGAGGCGAGCGCCGAGGCGGCGGCGGTCCGCCGGTTCGTCAACGCCTCCCCGTCGATCATCGCACGGGGCGCTCCTGTCTTGCCGTCGAACAGGACGTACACCGCGTGGACGGCGCCGAGGCCGCGCTCGGCGTTGCGGGGGAACACGTTAACCAGCTTGACGCCGACCACGTCGCCCCGGCGCCAGGCCGGCATGGCCAGCAGGCGACCGGGCGCATCCACCGAGCCGACCTCGTGGGCCGTCCGGACGGGGGCCTCAATGTCGGCGGTGGCGAACGCGCCGCGCAGGGCTTCGATCAAGCGCGGATGGTCGAGGGCGGCATGAACCGCATCGTGGTCCAAGAACGGAATCAAGGGATCACCTGGGAGCGCTGTTCGACCGTGGCGGCACAGGGCCGTTACGGCAGGATCGGCGGATGATAGGTGAAGGTCGTCATCAAGACCGCCGCCAGCACCAGCATGATCGGCAGGTGGATCATGAACTGCACCGCCGTGTAGCCGATGAGATCGCGGGATTTCAGCCCGAGTACGCCGAGCAGTGGCAGCATCCAGAACGGATTGATGAAGTTCGGCAGCGTCTCGGCGATGTTGTAGACCATCACCGTCCAGCCGAGATGGGCGCCGACCTCGTTGGCCGCCTTCATCACGTAGGGGGCTTCGATCACCCACTTGCCGCCGGCCGAGGGGATGAAGAAGCCGAGCACCGCCGAATAGATCCCGACGAGGACGGAGAAGGCCCCCGATCCGTGGGCGAGGCTGACGAAGCCGTGTGCGATGGCGTCCGACAGGGTCGAGCCGTCCGCCGCCTTCACCTTGGTCAGCATGTAGGCGATGCCGCCGTAAAAGGGGAACTGGAGCAGCACGCCCGAGACGCTCGGCATCGCCTTGGCGAAGGACGAGATGAAGCCCCGCGGCCGCCAGTGCAGCAAGGCGCCGAGCAGTAGGAACACAAAATTGTAGGTGTTCAGGCCCGACATCGTGATCAGCGGGTTGCCAGCCTTGAAGGCATCGTAGAGCCAGCCGGATGCGAGGAGGAGGACGAGGATCGTCAAGACAGGGCTGTTCTCCAGCCACTCGCCCGGACGGGTCGCGCGGATCGCTTTGGGCTGAGCGTCGACGAGGTCGATCCCGAGGTCTGCCGCCGTACGGGCATTCGCATCCGAGGGCGTGGTTAGGTAGCAGATCGCGGCCGAGAGCAGCGTGCCAAAGGCGACGACGACGAGGTTCTGCCACGTCAGAATGGTCTGCTCGAAGCCGATCACGCCTGTGATCGGCAGGAGCGAGGCCGGGATGCTGGCGGCATTGGCCTGCAGCTGCGCCGGCCCCGAGCTGATGCCGAGGGTAAAGCCGAAGCCGAGACCGAGATAGCCCGCCGCGCCGGCGGCCCGGTAGTCCAGGCGCAAATCCTGCCGCCGGGCGATCTCGCGCACCAGCAGGCCGGAGAAGATCAGGCTGACGCCCCAATTGAGCAGAGACAGCAGGATGCTGGTGATGCCAACGAACACCACGGCCCCGCGCCCGGTGCGCGGCAGGGCAGCGGCCTTGCGCATCAACCCGGCCACGGGGGGTGAGACGGCAACGACGTAGCCGCCAACCGCCACCAGCGCCATCTGCATCGTGAAGGGGATCAGGCTCCAGAAGCCGTCGCCGAACGCCTTGCTGATCGCAAGCGGTTCGCTCCCGTGGGCGAATACTCCGAGGGCGACGATGCAAGCTGCAATGAGAACGAAGACGTAGCTGTCGGGGAACCAACGCTCGGCGAAGGCGACGATCGCCTGCGAGACGCGCACGAGACGCCCCTCCCGGGCTAGATCCGGGCTGGGCGGGGCGATGGGCGTCAAGGTAGCCGTATCGCTCATCGGTCGTGTCTTCCTTTCAGGCGTCGAGGACGAGGTCACTGACCGGCACGGCGCGGCAGGTCAGGCAATGGTCGGGCTCGCCGTCGTAGGGGCCGAGGTGGGCGACCGACCCGGAAGTGACGGGCACGCTGCAGCTTTCGCACTGCCCCGCTCGGCAGCCGCTCGGCAGCCCGAGCCCGGCCGCGTCGGCCGCGTCGAGCAAGGTTCCGGCGGAGGGCGTCCAGGTGAAGCCCGTCCCGCTGCGGGCAAGGCGCACGGTCCGCGGCACGAGGTTGGAAGGTACGGCCACGGCTGACGCGAAGCTCTCGCTGAACACGTCGAAGCGCGGGATGCCGAGCCCGGTCAGAGCCACCTTTCCCTCGCGGATAAAGGCGTCCGGCCCGCATAGGTACACGAGGGGTCGGCATGCTGGATCCGGCAGGGGCAGATCGGTCATCGTTGGCCGGCCGGCACGCTCGTAATCGACCCCGAACCGATCCTCCGGGCGCGGGCGCGTGAATACGCGGGAGATCCGCAGGCGTGGGAGGGCCGCCGCGGCCGCACGCAAGCGGTCTCCGAAGGCCTCCTCCGCGCCGTTGCGGGAGATCGCGACCAGATGCACCTCGGGCGCGGAGGCCGGATGCGCCGTGAGCGCGGTGAGGTAGCCCACGAACGGTGTGATGCCGACCCCGGCCGCCAGCAGGACGATGGGGCGATCCCCCCCAAGCGGCGGAGTGAACGTGCCCGCCGGCATTTCGAGCTCGACCGTGTCACCGGGCTTCAGCCCGTGGACGAGGCTCGACATGCGTCCGACCGGCCGGCCATCCAGCGCGGCGTGGTGCTTGACGCCGATCTCGTAGGTCTCCGGCGCCAGGGCGTCACCCGTCAGAGAGTAGGCGCGGCTGAGGCCCGGGACTGTGGCCTGGAGGATGGCGTATTGACCGGGAAGGTAGGCGGCAACCGGACCATCATCCGCTGGCGCGAGGGTAAGCGCAGCGATGTCCGACCCCTCACGCCGCAGCGACGCGACGCGGAACGAGCGCCGGCCCTGCCAACGTCCACGATTGGCGCCGGCATCGCGGACAAGCTCGCAAGCCACCGCCCGCAGGGGCACCGAACCACTAACCGGATCGCGGTCGGCATCGGACAGGGCGGCATTGACGTTGGCGCTCATCGACCCGGCAACCGGCGAGCCCTCACGCCCCAGGGGCGGGCAATCCTCCCACCAGCCAAACTCCGTGATCACCGTCCCGCTCGGCAACGTCGGGTCGATGCGCGCCCGCAGGCGGGCTTCGCCGTGAGCGGTCCGCACGATGACGGCATCGCCCTCCGCGATCCCGCGGAGGCGGGCGTCGTCGGGCGCCACCTCGACAGTTGGCGCTGCCGCGCGCTTCCGCAGGGAGGCGATGTGGCGGTAGGCACTGTGCACATACCATCCGGTCTTGGCAGTCGACATCACCAGCGGTAGGCCGGGCTCGCGGAGTCCTGCGGGCTCGACATGGCGGGCGAGAGGGGGCTGCCCGTGCGCGAGCAGATCCTCCGAGTAGAGCGTGATCCGCCCCGTCGCCGTGGGAAAACCGGCGACCGACCCGTCCTGGCGAAGGGCTGCGTATTTGCGCCGGGCCGTCGGCTGGGGCAGGCGGATGCCCCCGGGGCATGCCCGTAGGTCGTCTACCGTCAGGCCGGCGGGCGCGAGCTGGTAGTTCCAGCCCGCTTCGATCGACCCGCCGAAGAACTGTTCGCCATGCCCGAGGCGACAGGCGAGATCGAAGGCGATGGCGTAGTCGGAGCGGGTGCCGCCCAGGGACGGCACCATGGCTTGGCGCAGCTGCACCAGTTCCACCGCCTCCTGCGTGATCTCGAACCCGACCTTCAGCGCCTCGCGCTCCCAGGGCAGGCTCGCTGGCAGGACGATGTCGGCATTCGCGGCGGTCGGATTCAGGAACATGTCGACGTGGACGTGGAAGTCCAGCGCTTCCAGAGCGGCTTGGTTGCGGCCCGTATCCCCCTGCGAGACCACGAAGTTCGTGCCGAAGCTCATCAGGCCGCGCACTCGGTATGGCTCGCCGTCGAGTACGGCGCGGGCGAAATCACGAGCGGTGATCCACCCCCGGCTCGGCGGCCCGAGGGGCAACTCGGCCAGGCCGAGGGCCTTTGCCTGCTGCGCTGGAGTCAGCAGATCGTAGGCGTTGACCGATCGGGTCGGAGGTGCGGTCGTCCAAAGATTGCCGCCGTCGAGGTCGACGGCTCCCGTGAGGGCGTAGAGCGTGGCGATCGCACGCTCGGTCGTGGTGGCGTTAGTGTGTTGCCCCACCCCCGTCCAGGAATGGTAGGCGAGCCGCGGCGCCCCCGCGAAGAGTGCGTTGAAGCGCGCGATCGCCGCGGGATCGAGTTGGGTAATCGCGGCGACACGGGTCTGATCGTAGATGTCGGCCTCTTCAGCCAGCAGGTGCAGGACGCTGGCGCACGCGCGCCTCTTGCTAACAGCGTCCGTCAGGTGGACCTGAATGTCGAGTTGCGCGGCAGCGTTGACCGTCGGGTCGCGTGGGTCGCGCGGCTGCGGCCGCCCCGCTTCGTCAAGCACGACAAAGCCGCTGGCGCCGGGCCACAGCTCGGCGGCCCTCAGGAGGCGTCCGGTGGCGCGATCGACCAGGAACGCCGCGTCCGTCCAGTCGCGGACGAAGGCTGCGTCGTAGCTTCCCTCCCGCAGGAGATGGCGGATCGCCCCCATCGCCAGGGCTCCGTCCGCCCCTGGGCGGATCGGTAGCCAGAGGTCGGCCGTCTCCCCGGAGCCACCGCGCTTGGGATCGACCACCACGACGGTCGCTCCGCGCCTGCGAGCGTCCGCGATGCGTGTCGCTTGGGCGAGCCATGTCCGGGTCGGGTTGTGACCCCACAGCACGATGGTGTCTGCCGTCTCGTAATCGGGCGTGCCGATCCCCCGGCCGAAGGTCAGGGCGTGGGCGAAATCCTTGTGCCAGCCGCAGATCTCGACGGCATAGATCAGATTGGGGCTGCCGAAGACCCGGACAAACCGCTCCACCCATTCGAAGCTGTCGACCATCGGCGTGCCGCTCGGCGTGGTGACGGCGAAGGCGACCGCCTCGGCGCCGTGCCTTGCGCGCAGATTCCCGAGACGGGCGGCAATCTCTGCCATCGCCTCGTCCCAGCTGATCTCAACCCAGCCTGGATCCGCACTGCCGCGCTCGCGGGTGCGGCGGAGGGGCATCGTCAGGCGACGGGGGCTGCCGAGAAGCTCCGGTGCGGCCCGCCCCTTGGCGCAGAGTGCTGCGCCGGTTGGATGCGCAGGATTTGGCGCGACGGAAACGAGCCGTCCGTCTTCGACTTTGTTGAGGGATCCGCACCGCGATCGGCACAGGGTGCAGTAGCCTTCCTTGATGTCTGCTGACATGAAAGCGACCTCAGTAGCGCGTCACGCATTACCATTGGATCAATGGTAGTTCAAGCGAGGGCCGAAACACGCTAATGGTCCTGTCGGGAGAAGGCGTGCCGTGCTGGATCGCAAAGATCGAACCAATCCGCTCGCGACGGAGGAGAACCTGCGGGAGTGGGTCGAGCGCCAGCTACGCCTCGACATTCTCGCCGGCACGATCGAGCCGGGCACGGTATTCTCAGTCCCCTCGCTCTCCCGTTCTCTCGGGATCTCGACGACGCCAGTTCGGGAAGCCCTTCTCCAGCTTACCGCCGATGACTTGCTGCAGCCGATCCGCAATCGCGGTTTCCGTGTTGTCGATCCGACGCTCGACGAGTTGCGCAATCTGTTCGAGGTTCGCGTGCAGCTCGAAGCCCAAGCCTTCGCGAAAGTCGTGCGGGCTGGAGCTGTCGACGTCGCCGATTTGATGAAATGGGCCGACGAGATCGCCAGGGCTGTGCAGGATCGTGATGTGCCGGCCTATCTCGCCGCGGATCGCTCTTTTCACGAATCGCTCTTGTCGCGCGCGGGCAACCCGATCCTGACAGGCATCGTCATGAAGCTGCGCGATAAGATGCGGCTCTACGGCATACGCTCAGAAGCTGGGCGGACGAGACAGGACGCGTCTGTGGCAGAGCACTACCGCATCGTCGACCTCGTTAGTGGGCGGGTCGAGGACGATGCGACGACCCTGATGACGAACCACATCATGGCTTGGGAACCAGTCTTCACGGAAGCGGTGCTGATGCAGTCAATCAACTGATTTTTGATTATTGCTGCTCGCGCTCTATTAGAAAGTTTATTTAATCCGAAACATATTGGCTAAGATGCTCGGCTCACTACTCAATGTGTTCGCGTTTCAATGTCGAAGGGCGTCCGCTTTGGAGGATGTGAGCAGACCCCTCGAATGACTGAGATGGGCGCTTTGCAGCCGGGCCGGTTTGAAAGCCCCTCGACCCGGGAGCCGAGGGGGCCAGTGCTCAAATCTCAGTGCCTTCCGCTAGGGTCAGAGCATCCTCAACGTCGACACCGAGATACCTGACCGTGCTCTCAATCTTGGTATGGCCGAGCAGGATCTGGACGGCACGTAGGTTGCCAGTCCGCTTGTAGATCAACGACGCCTTGGTGCGACGCAGGGAATGGGTTCCGTAGTCCTCGCTGCGCAGCCCGATGCCCGTGACCCACTCATCGACCAAGCGTGCATACTGTCTGGTGCTGATGTGCGTGACGCCGTCGAGCCGGCTCGGGAAGACATGGTCGTCGAGCGATCCACCCCTGGCCTCTAGCCAGGAGAGGATGCTGGTACGGGCGGGTTCGAGCAACTCGAACTGCACTGGTCGACCGGTCTTACGCTGGATGACGATGGCGCGACTACGGACGCGACCACCGCTGACGAGGTCGCCAATCTTGAGTTTGACGATGTCGCAGCCGCGCAGCTTGCTGTCGATGGCGAGGTCGAACATCGCCCGGTCGCGCGTGCGCCGTTCACGGTCGAGCCAGAACCGGATGGCCCAGACCTGCTGAGGTTTGAGGGCGCGCTTGGCGCCGAGCTTGCGGCCGGCGTTCCAGGCCGGCCGTCCTTTGGTGGCGGGATCGTGTGCGGAATGTCCCATCGCCTGTCTCCTTGCCGGCCCATGCCGACAAGGCGAGGAGACACCCGAACCGATGGACTGAGATGAGGGCGAGCATTTGCGAACGTCCCGCTGACGACCCAACCTAGCCGCTTAGGTCATCGTGTTTGAGTCTCGGAAGCAGACATAGAAGCCGGACTGCGTGGTATTGAGCAGGCGCAAATCGCGGCTCTGCTTGGTGGCTTGCGATGGCAAGGATGTGATGAGGCCACAGCACAGATTGATGTAATAACATTACTTCCTCCAGGGAGGAGCCCTCGCTGTGCAGGCTCAGGCCATCCGACCCGCTTTGCTGATCACCGAACCCCGGACCGTGGACGAGCTGTCGTCCTTCGTCGCCGCCGCCGCTGAGAGCTGCCGCTGCCGCGGCCTCAACATGACCCCGATCCGCCGACGCGTCTTGGAGGTCGTCGCCGCATCCCCGGTGCCGCTGGCGGCCTACGCCATCATCCACCGCCTGTCCGACACGAAGCTGCTCGGGCCACCGACCGTTTATCGCGCGCTGGAGTTCCTGGTGGAGGCGGGCTTCGTCCGCCACTTGGCACTCCGCAAGGCGTTCGTGTTGTGCGCAAGGCCGGGCGAGCCGTTCGTGGCCGTACTAACCTGCACCGACTGCGGCGACACGAGCGAGGTGACCTCCGAGGAGGTCCGGGCCGCAATGGTGCGGTTCGCTTCGGCGACGGGCTTCGCCCCACACGGTCGCGCCATCGAGATCGAGGGCCGGTGCGCAACCTGCACCAGAGCTGCGGCCGACCACGTCCCTTAGCACCCATCTAATCCCGCCGCGGACGTGACGCGGACCGACTGTTGCAACACTGTTACATCGGCGCGTGATGCGATGGCACGAGCCAAAACCTCGTTGTCAGCGCGGGGGCAACCTGGGCAATTGAACTGTAATAACGTTCGGTTCAGGCGATGATGCACCTCTCCATCCGATCTGCCCTGCTGGCCGGCACCATCTTCGGGGCAGCGGCCTACGATGGTGCACACGATTTTGCCTCAGCCCAAGGGGCATCGAGTGTTGATCTCGGCGAGATCAGCGTGACCGCTCCCCGCGACAGTGCCTCCGCCCCTGGCAACGCCCCGCAGGGAGCGCCGACGCCCGTCGCGGCGCCCGAGGCCAACGGCCCCGCTGCGGTCGAGGAGCGGCGCTTCGGCGAGGCGCGGGACCGGATCTTCACCAAGGCGGGTGCCACCGTCACCACGCTGAACCGCAGCGCGATCGAGTCCCAGCCGCAGGGCGACAACCAATCGTTCAATCAGCTCGTTCTTCAGCTGCCCGGCGTCACGCAGGACAATGCCTCCAACGGCGGCTTCCACGTCCGCAACGAGCACGCCAACGTCCAGTACCGCATCAACGGCATCCAGATCCCCGACGGCATCTCGGGCTTCAATCAGTTCCTCGACCCCGCCTTCATCGGCAGCATCTCGCTCATCACCGGGGCGCTGCCCGCCCAGTACGGCCTGCGCACCGCCGGGATCCTCGACATCCAGGCCCGCACCGGGGCATTCGAAGGCGGCAGCGTCAGCCTCTACGGCGGCGTGCGCGGCACCATCACCCCGACCTTCGTATACGGCGGCCACGATGGCGCCACAGACTACTTCTTCTCCGGGCGTTACTTCCGCTCCAACCTCGGCATCGAGAACACGACGTCGAGCTTCAATCCGGTCCACGACCACACCACGCAGGGGCGGCAGTTCTCCTACGTCTCCACGCAGATCGATCCGGATACCCGGCTGACCTACATCGGCGGCACGTTCATCGGGCGATACCAGATCCCCAACACCCCCGGTATCGCGCCCTCGTTCACCGCCTTCGGGCAGAGTGACTTCGACTCGTCGCGCATCAACCAGCGGCAGAACGAGTTCGTCAACTTCAACGTCGTGGCGGTGCAGCGCTCGGCCGGCGACGTCGACACCCAGTTCTCGTACTTCCAGCGCTACAACACCGTGCACGCCAAGCCCGACGCGCTCGGCAACCTGCTGTTCAACGGTGTCGCCTCGGACGTGTACCGTTCCTCGCTCGTCAACGGCATCCAGAGCGACAGCGCCTGGCGGGTTGCGCCCGACCACACCCTGCGCTTCGGCTTCTTTGGCAGTGCGGAGCAGACGCTCAACAACAACAACATCGTCCTGCCGATCGATACGTTCGGCAACCCGATCGACGCACCGTTCAACCAGAACGACCGGGTGATATGAGCAAGACTGGTGGCCTTCTCAGCGTCTACGCGCAGGACGAGTGGAAGGTCGCCGACCGCCTGATCATCAACTACGGCCTGCGCTTCGACCAGATGTACCAGTTCGTCAACGCCAACCAGGTCAGCCCGCGAGCCAGCGCCACCTGGACTCCGTTCGACGGCACGGTGTTCCACGCGGGCTACGCGCGCCAGTTCACGCCGCCGCAGCAGGTACTGGCCGCCCCGGTCAACCCGGGCCTGACGGTCGGAACCACCAACTAGGCCGAGGTGCTGGCGGCCTCCCCGGTTCAGCCCGAGCGGGCGGACGTCTACGACATCGGCGTGACCCAGCGGATCCTGCCGGGCCTCGAGGTCGGCGTGGACGGCTACTACAAGCTCGCCCACAACCTGCTCGACGACGGCCAGTTCGGGCAGGCCTACGTGCTCACCGAGTTCAACTACGCCCGTGCCTACAACCGCGGCGTCGAGATCAAGGCGACCTACACGGAAGGCGACTTCTCCGCCTACGGCAACGTCGCCTTCGCGCAGCAGAAGGCTCGTCTGATCAATACCGGCCAGTACCTGTTCGGCGCGGACGAACTCGCCTACATCGCCACCCACTACATCTACACCGACCATGCTCAGAACACGACCGCATCTGCCGGCTTCTCGTACCTGTTCCGGGGGGTGTCGCCCCTATTGGACGGCTCGCGCTTCAGCATGGACGGGATCTTCGGCAGCGGGCTGCGGTCTGGCTTCGCCAACACCAGCCACCTCCCGGCCTACTATCAGATCAACCTGGGCGTGACGCGCGACGTGCAGCTGGTCGAGGGCTGGAAGCCGGCGCAGCTGCGGCTGGACGTGGTCAACCTGACCGACAAGATCTACCAGCTTCGCGACGGCACCGGGCTCGGCGTGTTCGCCGCGCAGTACGGCCAGCGTCGCGGGGTGTTCGCTGGCATCGCCCAGGCGTTTTAGCTTGGCATGGATGATCCTGGCGTAGCCGATGTGCACATCGGCGTCCGCTTTCATGCATTGTTGCTCGGGAGCAGACCGACGGAAATCAACCCAACCCAGTCATTCAAAGGCGCCCGCCACCATGGCGGGATCTGGCCGAAAGCAGCATGCCCGCTTCGGAGAAAATTCGTTAGGAAGTACACGCGCGGCGTGGCCCAACTGCACGCTGCTACCTACGGCTCGCTGGGCGCGGCCATCGCCTTCATGGCCTGGATCTGGCTCTCCACCGTCGTGCTGCTGGGGACCAAGCTCAACGCTGGGATGGAGCATCAGACCGTCCGGGACACCGCGACCTCCGGTCAGAAGCCTCTCGGCGCCCGCCAGGCCCATATGGCAGACACCGTCGCGTCAGCCTAACTCAACGAAGATCGCACGGTCCCAAGCTACGTCGGCCGCCGTCGAGGCTTGCGCGTCCGAGCCGTTCCCCTCGGCATAGGCGCATCAGTTTGATATGGGATCGGTCCGGCTCCGGGAAGGGAGCCGGACCCAATCGCCTCGACCTAGTCGTACGGGTCGTAGGCCGGCCTGTACCCGTAGCCGACCGGACGCGGGCCGAACCGGTGTGGACGGCGGAAGCCATCGCGCTCCACCACGACATCGCGGACAATGGGGCGCGGGCGATACACCACGGGCCGCTCCTCGATGACCTCGCGCACGATCCGGCGCGGAGGCACGACCGGACGCTCGACCACCACCTCGCGTACCACCTCGCGCGGCGGCACCACGACGCGGCGTTCGATCACGGTGCGGCGGGTCACGACCGTCTCAGGCGCGTCGTAGGCGTCGTAGCCGTACCCGCCTGCGTGAGCGGAGGTGGCGCCGAAAAACCCTCCGGCGCCTAGCGCGGCGGCCAGGGTAGCCAGTGCGATCTGTCTCATATTCTCGTCTCCTCGAACGTCCGCGGCCGCGCGGGGCGGCTTGCCATGGGAACGCGGGAAGGCGGCTTTTGGCCGATTTTGAGAGGGTTGCGGCTTGGTCGCAGTCACCTCGGTGGCTGGCGAGGCCCCCGAGGCGCTGACCGCAGGCGCGACCACAACGCCCTCGTCGAGGCCGAGACCGTGCGCTGCCAGTGCGGCCTGGCCCTGCTCATTCCCACCGCAACTGACGCCTGGGCCTCAATAGGTCAACGTGGCTCGGACGCCGACGACCGTAGCGTTCCTGATCCGCTGTCCGGACGCGTCGCGGGGGTCGGGAATGTTGCCCCCCGGGTGGAAGACGTACTGCAGGTTCGGCTGCACCGTGACGCCTGGTCCCAGGACCACTTGGTACGTCGCCTCGACGAGCGCCTCGAACCGGCGGCGCGGCATCGCGATCCCCGTTTCCAGGATAGTGTCCCGGTCAGCCCCGCGGGCCGACGGCGAGATGCGCGCGTAGGACACGGCCACGCCGGCGGTGTCGTTATTGCGGTTCGGCAGCAGACCACGGTAGCCTATGCCCGCGTCGAGGTAGAGGTCGACCAGGTTGCGGTCGCCGGGCGAGCCCACGGCGCGCACGAACACGCTCGCGCCCTCGTCACTCTTGTCGGGCTCGCGGTACACGGTCTGGTCGATGATCCCGTAGATGCCGTCGTTGCCTCTGAAGCGTCGCGCGACACCGCTCGTTGACGGATCCGCAAGGGAGCGACCCGTGTTGTCGACCCTCAGCGAGTCGAACCGGCCGAAATGGTGCCAGCCTCCGAGCGTCACCGTCCCGGGCTCGTCCAGGACGTGGCCGGACCGGTCCCGCTCCTCGAAGTTGTAGGCATAGGCGGCCTCGGCGATCAAGAACGGTGGATCTGACAGCCGGAAGTTCGTCCCGGTGCGGTCACGTCGCTGCGGGTCCGCGTCGTTCCACGGCCGAGCCGGCCCGGCTGGGTCGCCGTCGAACAGCCCGACCTGGAACGAGATGTTCGGGGTCGGGAGGTATTTGGCCCGGACCGCCGGAGCCCCGAACGGATAGGCCGGTCCGCCGCTCGGCAGGTTCGTGCCGGCGATGGTCGGCCAACCGAATGTCGAGTTGATGAACAGTGTCGCGGTCTGGCTGACAAGGAACTCGGTGTCGGCCGCGACTTGGCCGACCTTGATCCCTAGTTGGCCCTCGAAGAGCTGTTGCTCGACCCACAACTCGTACAGGCGTGTCGATGGTAGCGCCTCCAGCTCGCTCACCACGGCGAGGTCGTTCACCGCCGCCCGGGTCAGACCTGCGCCGTTGATCTGATACGCCTCGGCGCGGAACGCCAGGCCCTTCCACCCCGCGAGCCGGTCGAGGTCCACGTCGAGCTGCATGTCGAGACGGCCGAGCACTGTCGCGGTCCGCCGCGTGCCGCCGTTCGTGTCCCCGAGGATGTCGGCGATGGCGTTGAAGCTGAGGACGACGCCACGGTCGGATAGGAAGCGGCGCAGGCCGGTTGGGTCCGCCGCGTCGCCCAGCGTCGCCTGGATCGAGGTCGTGGCGACAGCCGACGGCTTGCCCGAGACGTCCGGCTGGGCCACCGAAGTGCGGGGGTCTCCGCCCGCGCCGGTGTTTGCCGCTTGCGTCCAGCCATCCGCCGGCGTCAGGCAACCAATCACCACGGCGGTTGCGACCGCGGCGCGGAGCATGACGGACGTCCGGGACCGAGCGAAGCTGGCGTCGTACGGGCCCAGTCCGGTCACGAACCCATGCGCCCGGTCGTCGACGGTCGGCGGGCATCGCGCTGGTAGGTCTAGGCACACACGCATGACGCTCGACGGCCACTCGCGGTTTGCGCGCTTGGTACCACCGTATCAACGGGCGTGGGACGGACGAAGCAAAAACCGCACGCGGCCGACCGATGATGCCTGACAACCGTATCACCGCGCCCTGAGGCATGGCCAATATCGTTCTACGGCAGACGACGCATCATGCCCTCCACCGCCGTGCCTCTCATTCGCGAGGCGCGCGGATACCGAGGATCCGGATGAGCCCGTACGCGAGCACGGCGGAGCCGAGCGATAGCAGCAGCACGATGAGCGTTCCGTGCGGGTTGTCGGCCAGCGGTAGGCCCTTTGTGTTGACCCCGAAGAACCCCGTGATGAAGGTCGGGGGCAGGAACAGCGCCGTGAGCACCGACAGGGTGTAGAGCTGCCGGTTCGACTGATCGGCCACGCGTGCCGAGAGCTCCTCCTGCAGGAGTCGGCTGCGCTCGGCGATCAGGTTCATGTCGCGGTCGAGGGCGTCGAGGCGCTGCGCGATGCGGCCCGCCACCGTCATGGCCTGAGGCGGTAGGTCCTGAGTAGCCCCATCGTCCTCCAGCCGGTGGAACACGGCACAGAGCCCGAGGAGCTGCCGGTGCAGGCGCACTGCGTCGCGGCGGATCGGGCCCAGGCGCCTGCGGTCGCCGCGCACGCGCTCGTCGAGGATGTGGTCCTCGATCCCGTCGACTTCGTCCGAGAGCTTCCCGCCCGAGGCGGCGATGGAGGCGATGACGTAGTCGATCAAGGTCTCCAGCAACAGGACGGGCGAGGCGATGCGCACGCCCTCCGCCGCGGCCGCACGGGTGGCCTCCGGGCTCTCGACGGGCTTCCGCCGACCGCTGACCAGGGCGCGGGGCCCCATGACGAAGTGCAGGCGGCCGGTGACGTCGTCCTGTTCCGTGCCGTCCGCGACGCGGCTGAGGTCGGCCACGACCCCGCCGACATGGTCGCCCTCGACCGTGATGCGCTGGTGCTCATCCGGTCCGAAGGCCGACGTCGCCAGCCGCTGCGGCCCGAGCTGTCCCTGGCTGATGGCCGCATCGAGTTCCGCCCTACCCAGGTCGAAGTGCAGCCATAGGAAGCCCGCGCCGAACGCCCCGAGATCCGGGAGATCGACGGCTGCGTCGACGATGTGCCCGCAGCCGTCCGCGTCGAAGCGCATCGCCCAGAGCAGACCGGCTGGCCGGTCCGCCTGGAACCCGGTCCCGTCCTCCGGCGTCGGCGACGTCATCCGCGTCCGGACCTCTGACGACATGGGCACATCTCCCGAGCGGCCACGGAGGGCCGCTTCCCAAGCCTACGTCTCAGTCCCGCCCTTCGATGAGCCCGAGCAGGAGGCCGTCATTGGACGACTGCGAACGCCCGGCGGCCGGACGGGACGGCCGGACCATGACTCGCGGCGTCCACCGCCTTCAGGCAGGCCTCGACGCCGTCGCGCAGCGAGGAGACGTAGAAGTCCGCGCCGACCTCGCGGCCGATGGCAGCGTCGGTGAGCACCTTCTCGCCCACCGGCCAGAGCCCCACCAGCACCGGCATGTGCGGGGCACGCCGCTTCAGGCGCTCCAGCAGGTAGCGCAGGTGCGCCGGGTTGCCGGAGATGTCGAGGTAGGAGATGCACACCATCGCAACCCCAGTCAGATCGAGGTCGCGGATGCGCTCGCGCGAGACCGCCTCGTAGCCGGCGACCCGGGCGCCGAGCCCGTGCTTGCGCAGCAGTTGAGCCAGCATCGCCGAGGACGCCTCGTCGAGGGGGCCGCGCCCGGCCACGCACAGCACGGGCGCCTCACCGCGCCACGCCTCCGGGAGCGCGTCGCCGGCCGGTGCCTGGCCCGGCACGGCCTCGTTCTTCGGGTGCGACCGCTCGGCCAGGGTCTGCGTCTCGTTCGGGTTGACCGTCTTGTTCTCGCCCTTCGGCTCGACGTCCTCGTGATCCTCGAAGTCGTCGACCAGGGAGCGGGAGGAGGCGCGGATGTTCTCCAGCTGCGCCGGCGTGACCACGCCACGCGCGTAGTCGTTGGCGGCGAGCTGCAGGCCCTTGAGGGCCACCTCGTCGTAGTACGACGACAGCGAGCGTTCCTTCAGCATCGCATCGGCGAGGTCGCGCACCTCGTCGGGGTCACCGGCCAGCATGCGCTGGTAGAAGTTCTCCACGGGCGTCAGCGGCGGCCGGTCTCCCAGGAGGATGTCGAAGAACTCCAAGCTATCGACGTGGCGACCGAGCACGACGAGGCAGACCGTGAACGGCGTTGACAGGATCAAGCCGATCGGCCCCCACAGGAAGCCCCAGAACAGGGTCGAGACGATCACCGCAAAGGGTGAGAGCCCGGTGGAGTGGCCGTAGAGCAGCGGCTCGACCACCTGCCCGAACACCGGCTCGGCGATCAGGAACAGCGCCGCGGTCTCGATCACCATCGACCAGCCCGGGTCGACGGCAGCCGCCAGTGCCACCGGGAACACCCCCGAGACGAAGGCGCCGATGTACGGGACGAAGCGCATGATCGCCGAGAACACGCCCCACAGGAGCGGGTTGGGCACGCCGATGAACCACAGGCCAACCCCGACGAGCACCCCGAAGGTGGCGTTCATGCCGAGCTGGGCAAGAAAATAGGTGCCGAGCCGACCCGCGGCGTCGTCCATGGCCACTGTTGTACGGTGGAGGTCGCTCGACCCGAACAGGCGGATCATGCGGTTGCGCAGGTCCTCGCGCTGCAGCAGCAGGAACACCACGACGACGAGGACGATGAACACGTCGGTCAGCGGCGACACGACCGGGCCGAGCACCTTCTCGGCCAGCGCCAGCGGAGAGGGTTCGGCCTCCTGGACGCGTACGAGCTGCGCCTTGGGCGTGTCGCCGGCCGGTCCGGTCTCCGCCGTGGTGCCGGCGGCATCGGCCTTCCGGGTGGCATCCTGGACCTCATGGCTGACCTTGCCGAGGACCCGATTGGCCTCGCCGAGCCAGCCCTGCTGCAGGCCCGCGACCTTCCTCTGCACGGTGGTCTGGTACTGCGGCAGGTTGCCGGCGAGCCCCGCCACCTGCGTGCCGATGACCGCGCCGATACCCCCGATGACGCCTAGCGCAAGCAGGACGGCGACGATGACCGACGGCACCCGCCCGAACTTGATCCGGCGCAGCAGGCTGACCACCGGGGCCAGGACGAAGCTGAGCAGCACGGCGAGCACGAGGGGGATGAACACCTCGCGCCCGAAGTACAGGGCCGCCACGAGCACGACGCCGACCGACAGGGTCAGGAGGCCGCGCAGGCCAGGGACGAGCGGCGGCGGTACCTGGGCGGGCGGCTTTGGGACTTCCTTCATGTCGGTCGGCATACGCTGACTTCCTCCCCGCCAGATACCGCGCGGCCCTCCTACAACGTCGCGAGCTTCCTTTCGTCCCACTGTCCCCTGCAGGGAGCGGCGCCACCCTGGAACGACCTACGCCCACACTTTCCATGGCATGCCGCCTGGTGGATATCTCGCCTGGACCGGTGTCCCCGGAATGGAAGGTCGTCCATCCGCATCCGTTGTGGCCACACCGTTGTTCTCGACACGTACGGACCGATGCCGATGGTGCTGCTGCTCAAGGTCCGGCCCGAGCGCCAGCCTGACCTGCGCAGCCGTAAGGTGATCACGTTCGACCCGGTGGTACCAACCAGGCATTTCCGCGCCCCGTTCGGCAACGTTGCTACCCGAATCCTCGTCCAGGACGGCCGCATCACCATGACGGCGGACTTCGAAATTGAGGATCATGGCCGCCCGGACGCGCCGCGCCCGCCGCCCGGCAGGTTCCAATGCAGGATGTGCCGGACGAGGTGCTGCCGTTCCTGATGGATCGCGCTACTGCGACACCGTTAAGCTGTCGCAAACGGCCTGGGATCTGTTCGGCGGCACGCCCGAGGGCTGGTTGCGCGTCCAGGCCATCGTCGACTACGCGCACGGCCGGCTGCGCTTCGACTATATGCAGGCCGATGCCACCCGCAGCGCCTTCGACGGCCACGGCCAACAGCTCGGCGTGTGCCGCGACTTCGCCCGCCTCGCCATCGCGCTCTACCGGTGCATAACCATCCCGGCGCGCTACGCCACTGGCTACCTCGACGACATAGGCGTGCCGAAGGACCCATCGCCGACGGATTTTTCCGCCTGGTTCAAGGTTTACCTCGAGGGTCCGACTGGGCACCGCTGGTATACGTTCGACGCACGACACAATCGGCCTCGGATCGGCCGCATCGTCATGGCCTATGGCCGCGACGCGACCGACTGCGCCATCACGACCAGCTTCGGACCGGCCCCGCTGGCGGGATTCGTCTTGCACACCGACGAGATCATCGTCGGGGCGTGACCTACGGACAGGTCGCGCGAGGAGGTAAGTCGGTGCGTAGGTTTATGGAGGCAATCTCGGGCTACGGCTTCGGCCCGGTTGCCCGCTACGTCATACCTGTGGCAGCGGTCGCGGTCGCCACATTGCTGCGCTTCCTCGCGCCGCTCGATACCGCACCGTTCCTCCTCTATCTGCCGCTCGTCTTCCTGGCCGTGCTCGCCCTGGGTCGGGGGCCGGGCTTCCTGGCGGTCGGGGTCTCACTCTTTGCCGCTGCGTGGTTCTTCCTTCGCTCGGACGAGGCGGTCTCGCTCAGCCTCGGGCAGGTCATCGCCCTGGCGCAATACCTGGTCGTCGCCGGCGTCATGGTGTTGGTGTGCGATGCCCTTCGTCGCTCGATGGTCGAGCGGGAGGAGACGCTCGGCCGGCTCGACGCCGCCAACTCCGGCCTGCGCACGAGCCAAGCGGCGCTGGAGGATGCACGCCGCGACGCCGAAGCCGCTCGCGAGGCGGCCGAGGACGCCAACCGGGCCAAGAGCAGCTTCCTCGCCAACATGAGCCACGAACTGCGCACGCCTTTGTCGGCGGTGATCGGATACTCCGAGATGCTGGAGGAGGAGGCGGAGGAACTCGGTCAGGACAGCCTGCTGAAGGACCTCGGTAAGATCAAAGCCAACGCCAAGCATCTGCTCGGGTTGATCAACGACGTGCTCGACCTGTCGAAGGTCGAGGCTGAGAAGATGGAGACGTACGCGGAGGACATCGACGTAGACGTCTTCGTGCGCGATGCCGCCGGCACAGTCGACGCGCTGGTCGGCAAGAAAGGCAACCGGCTCGTCATCGATCTCGGGGACGGTCTCGGTGGCGCGCGCACCGACGCGACCAAGCTGCGCCAGTGCCTGTTCAACCTACTCTCGAACGCCGCCAAGTTCACGGAGGCCGGGACCATCACCCTGCGGGTGCGCCGGAACGCAATCCCAGAGGGTGATCGGTTGACCTTCTCGGTCGAGGATACGGGTATCGGCATGACGTCAGACCAGGTCGATCGCCTATTCCAGCGCTTCGTCCAGGCAGACGGCAGCACGACGAGACGGTTCGGCGGGACCGGGCTAGGCCTAGCTCTGACGAAGGCGTTCGCCGAGCTGCTGGGTGGCGGCATCACGGTGGAGAGCGACATCGGGCGCGGCACGCGCTTCATCCTTACCGTCCCGGCGACGCTACCCGAGGCCATTGACGACGTGTCGGAAGAGGTGGCCGGTGAGAGCCTTGGAAGTGGCGCACGAGGCTTGGTCCTTGTCATCGACGACGAGGCGAGCCAGCGCGACCTCATGGGGCGTTTTCTGACCCGCCAGGGCTTCTCGGTACGTACGGCCATGGATGGGCGCACGGGGCTGGACCTGGCGCAGACCCTCGCGCCGCGGGTGATCCTGCTCGACGTGATGATGCCGGAGGTGGATGGCTGGACGGTGCTCGCGACCCTGAAAAACAACCCGGTCACCCGGGACATCCCAGTGGTGATGGTCAGCTTCGTCGCCGATGCATCGCTGAGCGCCTCGCTCGGCGCGGCGGACGCGGTGCCGAAGCCAGTGGATTGGGTGCGACTGAAGGGCGTGCTCGACCGGCTCGGGACAGGGGCAGGCGATGTCCTCGTCGTCGATGACGACGCGGACATGCGCGAGCGGCTTCGGTCTGTTCTCGAACGCAACGGCTGGTCCGTGCGCGAGGCCGGTGATGGGGCGGAAGCGCTCGATAGAGTCCGCGAGGCGACGCCGCGCCTCGTGCTCCTCGACCTGACCATGCCGGTGATGGACGGCTTCTCGTTCCTTCACCGCCTCAGGGCCATGCCGGGCTGCGTCGAGATCCCGGTCGTCGTCCTGAGCGCCCGCGACGTCACCACCGACGAGCGGCGGCAACTCGCCGAGGCCGACCGCGTCCTGCGCAAGGGTGACACCAGCCTTCAGGATATCGCCACCGAGTTGCGCCGGCTCGATGACCGCCAGCGCGAGGGTAACGACACCGTACCGTCCGTCGAGGCTTGAGGGCTGACCACTTGTCCGGGCCGCCATTGAGTTCGCCGCCGTGGTCGCCTGGATGGTAGACGGCACCTGCTGCCGTATCCCGAACACCGGGGGAACCGGCCATTCACCGAGCTCTGGGGAATGTCCCTTTTGCCTGCGATGATGCTCCTGAGCTTCGCGTCGACGGGGTGGGCGTCAGGCTGACGGGCGGAACTCGATCGTCCGCCGACATCTGTGGCGGTAAGACGTCGTTCGCTCGCCAGCATCAGTAATACTAAAAATACAGGCAAGACCTTGCCGCAACGAACGAGCCACGCGTACGTTGGATCGTCGGCCGAGCCTCCTGCTTAGGCACCATCAGCAGGCTGGCCCATGTCGAATGCTCGCAAAACACCTCACGATAGCTCGTCCTCCGCACCTGCATCCCTGGCGTGGACGATCTTCCTCGGCACCGCGCTCCTCGGGGTCGTCGCGCTGCCACACCGAAGCGCCCCGCCCTCGAGAGCGAATCGCGGCGACCAATTGGGTGCCGAGGACGCGCCGGAAACGCACGAGGGTCAAGCGGCGGAGCGCGTCGCCGCGGCCGAGGCGGACCGTGGCCGCAAGGCCGAGACCCCAACCGAGATCCCAGCCAAGGGTTGGTGGGACATCGGCAAACGCGTCGTCCAGGAGTTCGGCAACGACCGCGTGCTGCTGATCGCGGCCGGCGTCACCTTCTACGCGATCCTCGCTCTATTCCCGGCCATCGGCGCAATGGTCTCGATCTACGGCCTCATCGCCGACCCCGGGACCATCAACGATAAGCTCGCCAACCTCCAGGGGATCCTGCCGAGCGGCGCCCTGGACATCGTCGGCGAGCAGGTCAAGCGGATCGCCGCCAAGGGCGGCGGCACACTTGGCTTCACGGCAGCCTTTGGCATCCTCCTGTCGATCTGGAGCGCCAACGGCGGCATGAAGGCGATCTTCGACGCGCTCAACATCGTCTACGAGGAGAAGGAGAAGCGGAACTTCATCTGGCTGAACATGCGCTCGCTCACCTTCACCGCCGGCGCGCTGCTCTTCGTGGTTGTGGCCCTGGGCGGCATCGTGGTCGTTCCGGCAGCCCTGGCCTTCCTGAACCTGGGCTCGATGGAATGGGTCATCGCCCTGCTGCGATGGCCAATCCTGCTGCTGGTGGTCCTTGGAAGCCTCGCGCTGCTCTACCGCTACGGTCCGAGCCGGGACGCCGCCCAATGGCGCTGGGTTACGTCCGGGAGCGCCATGGCTGCCCTCCTCTGGATCGCCGTATCGGCTTTGTTCTCCTGGTACGTGTCGAGCTTTGGCAAGTACAACGAGACCTACGGTTCGTTGGGAGCCGTGATCGGCTTCATGACCTGGATCTGGATATCGACGACCATCGTGCTGCTCGGCGCGGAGCTGAACGCCGAAATGGAGCACCAGACCGCCATGGACACCACTGTTGGCGGCCGTAAACCGCTCGGCGGACGCCGAGCGCGCATGGCGGACACGGTCGCGGCGTCCTCTTGAGGCCGACTTTGGTCGCGGCAGGACCGCTCGGCGTTCAGCCGAACCCAGCACATGTCCGCTTTGGAGATACCATCAAAAGCCGCTGAATGACCGAAATGGGCGCAATGCCGAACGTCGGCTGTGAATCGGCTTCGAAGCATGGTTCTTCCGCACTTTCGGTGCTGAAGGTTTGGCATCCGATCAAGCTTTGCCGATCCCGGCTCATGCAGGATGCAGGACGCGTTTGCGCAGGAGATCGAAACCGGCGCGACCGTACATGCTCCGCTTGATCAGCTTGAGGCGGTTGACCTGCCCCTCGACGGGGCCGTTGCTCCAGGGCTCGACGATGGCGGCGCGCACGGCTGGCTCGTCC
>NZ_VRVA01000065.1:0-32074 GCF_008039945.1 Methylobacterium sp. WL64 | reverse complement strand
GTGTCGGGGGGCAGGCTCATGGGGCGAGCGTCCTCACGATTGGCGCAGGCGCGGATCGAGGAAGGCGTTCAGCAGGTCGGCCGCGAGCGTCAGGGCGATGTAGATCATCGCCAGAACCAGCACGATCGCCTGGACCACCGGGAAGTCGTTGCGGGCGATCGATTCCCAGGCGAGCTGGCCGAGCCCCTGGAGCGAGAACACCGCCTCGATCACGATCGAACCGCCGAGCATGAAGCCGAACTGCACCGCCGCCAGGGCGATCACCGGGATCACGGCGTTGCGCAGCGCATGCCGGACCAGGATCTTGCGCGTCGGCAGCCCCTTGGCCCGGGCGGTCCGGACGTAATCCGAGGCCAGCACCTCCAGCATGCCATTGCGGGTCAGCCGCATCACCGCCGGCATGGCGTAGTAGCCGAGCGCCACCGCGGGCAGGACGAAGTTCTTCCAGCCGGTGTTGCCCGAGACCGGCAGCCAGCGGAGGTTGACCGAGAAGATCAGGATCAGGGTCAGCCCGAACCAGAAACTCGGCATCGCCTGGCCCAGCACCGAGACCGACAGGGCGAGCCGGTCGATCCAGGTATCGCGGCGGACGGCGGCGATCACCCCGAGCGGCACCGCCACGAACAGGGCCACCGCGAGCGCGATGATCCCGAGATAGAGCGTGATCGGCAGGCGGGCGGCGAGCAAGTCGATCACCCGCTCGCGGAAGTAGAAGGAATTGCCGAAATCGAGGTGCAGCGCCCGCCAACCCCAGGCGAGGAACTGGGTCAGCAGAGGCTGGTCCAGGCCGTAATCCTTGCGGATCTGCACGATCTGGGGCCCGGTGGCCTCCGGCCCGCCAATCGCCGTGGCGAGGTCGCCGGAGAGGTGGAGCAGCATGAAGCTCGCCACCGAGACCGTGAAGGCCACCGCCAGGGCGACCAGGATGCGCCGGAGCGTGAAGGCCAGCACGCGAGCGGCCTACTTCCAGGACGCCGCGTAGAAGCGCGGCACCTCATCCGGCTGGGCGGTGAAGTTCAGGTCCGACGTGAAGGCGTAGTTGGTGGCGTACGAGAACATCGGCAGGGCGTAGGCCTGGGCGGCGATCCGCTGGAGCGCCTTGGCGTAGGCGGCCTTGCGCTTGTCCGGGTCGGTGGAGCCGTCACCCTCCTGCAGGTCGGCGATCACCTGCGGATCCTTGGTCAGGTCCTCCTCGCCGCCGCGGAAGAAGACCCCGTCGAAGGCCGAGACGTCGTAGACCGAGAACGAGCCCCAGGTCTGATAGCCGATCGAGACCTTGCCGCTCCGCAGGACATCCCGGAACGCGGCGTAGCGCAGGTAGTTGAGCCGGACCTTGATGCCGACCGCCCCGAGATAGCCGATCACCGCCTCGGCGTAGTCCCGCTCGCGATAGGCGCCGAGGTCGATCTCGAACCCGTTCGCGTAGCCCGCTTCCTTGAGCAGGGCCTTGGCCTTGGCCGGGTCGTAGGGGTAGCGCATCACCCCCTGGTCGTTGCAGCCGAACTGATCGACGAAGCACAGCGCGTTCATCACCCGCGAGGCGCCGCGCACGAGGTTGTCGACCATCGCCTTGCGGTCGATGGCGTAGGAGATCGCCTGCCGGACCCGCACGTCCTTGAGCGGCGAGTTTTCCTTGGCGCGGCCGAGCGTGTCGAACTGCAGGAAGCCGACCCGCATGGTCTCGGAGTTGAGCACGGTGACGTTGGGCGCGGCGCGCAGCTGTTCGGCCTGGTCGCTCGGCACCCGCCAGATCCAGTCGACACCCCCGGTCATCAGCTCGGCCATCCGGCTCTCGCCGTCCGGGATGACCCGGAACTGCAGCTTGCCGATCTTCGGCGTCCCGAGCGGGCTGCCCGACCAATACTTGGCGAAGCGCTCCATGGAGACGCCGCGCCCGCTATCGACCTTGGTGATCCTGTACGGGCCGCTGCCGATCGGCGCCTTGGCGAAGCCGTCGAGGCCGACCTTCTTGAAGTAGGAAGCCGGGAAGATCGGCATGGGCCCGGCGAGGTATTCCAGCGCCGCCGGGAACGGCGCCTTGAGGTGGATCCGGGCGCTGTGCGGGCCGGTGACCTCCACCGACTTCATCCAGTCGACGTTCTGGCGGGTGACCGTGCGGGCCTCGGGCGTCAGCATGAAGTTGAACGTGAAGGCGACGTCCTCGGGCCCGAGCGGGTCGCCGTTGTGGAAGGTCACGCCCTCGCGGATCGTCAGGTCCAGGGTGGTGTCGTCGGCCCAGGTCCAGGCGGTGGCGAGCATCGGCTTGTAGGTGCCGTCCGCGGGGTCGCGCCACAGCAGCGTGTCCCAGCAGTTGCGGGCCAGGATGACGCCCTCGCGGGCGCTGTTGTGATAGGGGCTGACGTTCTCGGGCTCGCTGTCGGAGGCGTAGACCAGGGTGTCGTCGGCCTTGCCGGCCAGGGCCGGGCTCGCCGCGACCAGTGCGATCAGGGAAGCCGCCAGCGATGCGGTGAGGGTGATCGTCCGTACCGGCATGTCGATTCCGTCTCCGACGACGACGGGCAGGATGTCGGGGAGGATCTCCGCGACTGCCGCCTTTTTCACCCTGCGATGATGTTGTGCATCTGGGATCGCAACAAGTAGAATTTGGCGAGCGGTGCGTTGCCATCTGGGCAACGGATATGCGCCATAAGTGATATCGAGGCAGGATAATGCAGACGACAGGGCTGCGCTACTTCCTGGCCGTGGCCCGCACCGGCTCGATCGCGGCGGCCTCGGCCCAGCTGAACGTCGCCGCCTCGGCGATCAGCCGGCAGATCGGCAACCTGGAGGCCGAACTCGACTGCGTGCTGTTCGAGCGGCGCCCGCGCGGCATGGTGCCGAGCCCGGCGGGCGAGCTCCTGGCCCAGCACGCGCACCAGATGCTGATCCGGTCCGAGCAGATCGTCACCGAGATCCGGGAGCTGGAAGGCCTCGCCCGCGGCCTGATCCGGGTGGCGAGTTCCGAGGGGTTTTCGCTCGACATCGTGCCGAGCACCGTGGCGTCCTTCCACGCGGCGCATCCGGGCCTGCGCTTCGAGGTGACCGTGCTGCCCCCCGCCCAGGTGACCCAGATCGTGGCCGCCGGCGAGGCCGACCTCGGCATCACCTTCGCACTCGCGCCGTCCACCCAGGTCGAGGTGCTGTATGACGAACAGGTCGACATGCTGGTGCTCGCCGCCCCGGACCATCCCCTGGCGCGGGCGAAGGTGGTGCAGCTGTCCGAGTTGCCGAACTATCCCATCGCCCTGCCGACCCGGGACACGACCCTGCGGCAGGTGTTCGACGCCGCCTGCCTGCAGGAGGGCATCGTGATCGAGCCGGTCCTGACCGCCAACAACCTGGCCACCCAACTGCCGTTCGTGCGCAGATCCCGCGGTCTCGCGCTGATGTCGGCGCTCTCGATGCGCACGCCGCTGGACCTGAACGCCCTGGTCAGCCTGCCGATCCGCGCCCGGGCGAGCCTCTCGCGGAACATCCAGATCCAGGCGATGCGCGACCGGCGTCTGCCCCGGGCGGTGCGGGGCTTTTTGCGCCAGCTCCTGGACGCGCTGCCGCCGCCGGCAGGTTCTGCTTAGAGCCGTGCCCGATCGCGTTGCAATCAAGCACGGCTCTAAGTTCTTGTTTTGCCGCGTTCTCTTGAGGCGAACCGGTCTCCACTTCGTCGGAGAACGCTCGAGGCCGCCGCGTCAGGCGCCGCCGCGGCCCGACGCGATGGCGCAGCTATGGTCCATCACGTCCTCCGCGCTGGCGCTCGGCGCCCGGTAGGCCAGGAGCAGAAAACCCGGCTCGGGATCGCCCGGCGGCGTGGCGAGTGCCGCGAAGCTCGTCCGGTGCAGGTCCGGCCGGGGACCCGGCAGGGTGCGCAGGGCCGCGAACGGGTTGAAGCGCTCGGCCTCGGCTTCCGGCACCCGCATCGCGTGGTAGCGGTCCCCGGCGAGCGGCACCGGGAAGCGGGTCCAGGTCCCGCGGATCTGGCGGCCATGCGCCTTCACGGCGGCCAGCACGCTGGGCTTCAGGCAGTCGAGGTGGATGTGGAGCTGGTCCTGGCTCCGCCCCCGGGCCGAATTGACCGCCAGCCCCACGGCCTCGGGCGGCAGCTTGCCCTTGAGGGCGCCCGACACGAACGGACGCGCGGCCAGCGCCGCCCGCCAATAGGCGGCACCCCGCTTCCCGCGCAGGACCGGAGCCTCCAGGCCGGCGGTGGTGTCGGTGGGCATCACCACGATGTGGGTCGGCTCGCCGGGCGCGCGCAGAACCGCCGTGCCGGGGCGGTCCTTGTCGCCGAGATCCACCGAGAGGCACGGGAAGGTCCGGTCGGCGAGCCGCTTGGCGAGCACGCAGGTCTTCAGCGCGGCCCACAGGACGTCCCGGCTGGGATCGGGCGCCGCCGCGGCCGGCATCGCGAGCACGACGAGGAGGGCGGTGATCGGCGCACGGCGCATGGAACATCCCAGTGACGGCGCACCTCCGGGGCTGCCCGGTTCGCCGCGCTTGCGATAACCGATCCGGGACTGCGCCGGCAAAGCGTCCGACGCCCCAATGGGAGCCCGTGATGCCGACTGCGCTCACCCCGGAGATCGGCGCCCGCTTCACCGCCGTCGCCCTCGGCCATCTCACCCGCGAATATCCCAACTCGCCCGGGCACGTCCTGGCGGGCCCGGAGGACGCGCGCACGCCCGCCGCGCTGCATCCGGTCTTCCACGGCAGCTACGATTGGCATTCCTGCGTCCACGGCACCTGGCTGCTGGCCCGGGTGCTGCGGCTGTTCCCGGACGGCGCGCAGGCCGGGGCGATCCGCGCGCATCTCGATGCCCAGCTGGTGCCCGAGAAGGTCGCCGGGGAATGCGCGTATTTCGCCGCGCCGGCCGCCCGGGGGTTCGAGCGGCCCTACGGCTGGGCCTGGCTCCTGAAGCTCGCCGACGCGCTGTCCCGCCTGCCCGAGCGCCGCTGGGCCGAGGCCCTGGCGCCGCTCACCGGCCTGATCGCGCAGCGCGTCCGGGACTTCCTGCCGATCGCCCCCTATCCGGTGCGGGTCGGCACGCATTTCAACACAGCCTTCGCGCTGCGGCTGGCGGCCGACTACGCCGACGGGGCGCAGGACGCGGCCCTGTCCGGTCTGCTGCGAGCCACCGCCGAGCGCTGGTACGGGGCCGACGTGGATTGCCCCGCCTGGGGCGAACCGGGGGGCGACGACTTCCTGTCCTCGGCGCTGATCGAGGCGGAATGCCTGCGCCGCCTCCTGCCGCCGGAGCGGTTCCGGCCCTGGTTCGACCGGTTCCTGCCGGACCTCGCCGCGGGGCGGCCCGCGACCCTGTTCCGGCCCGCCCGCGTGACCGACCGCAGCGACGGCAAGATCGCCCATCTCGACGGGCTGAACCTCAGCCGCGCCTGGTGCTTCCGGTCGCTCGCCGCCGCCCTGGGCGGGGACGATCCCCGCCGCCCGCGGCTCCAGGCCGCCGCGGAGGCGCATCTGGAGGCCGGCCTCCCGCACGTGACCGGCGACTACATGGGCGAGCACTGGCTCGCGTCCTTCGCGCTGCTGGCACTGGACACCGAGACGCAATCCGGCCCGCTCGCGGCTTAGGGCGCTTGCCGCCGCAGCGGATGCCGGTTCGGCGTCAGCGAGCGCGCTGAACCACGAACCGAGAGCCGCTCCCCTCGGCGAGGCGATCGGAAACGGCTGCAAAGATGAGAGGTTTTTGAGAACCTTTTGCCGCAGGCGGCGTTGTTCCTCGCCGGCCGCACGCGCGACGCACAAAAAAGGACCGCCCCCGAAAGAGCGGTCCGAAGTCTTGGGAGGAAACGCCCACGAGGGGCAGCAGCGCGGCGACGCCATCGCCGTGCTGCATCGCGTCAACTGGAGAGCGGGGACCTTGTTCCCCGCCCGTCCCGGCGCTGGGTCGCCTCGTGGAGCACCTTGGCGAGCTGCTCGGCCGAATAAGGCTTCCGCACCAGCGTGAATCCGTGCGCGTCGTCGGTGGCCAGGACGTGGCTGTAGCCCGAGGTCAGGACCACCGGCAGCTCCGGGCGGGTGACCTGCAGGGCCCGGGCGAGGGCGACGCCGCCCATCCCGGGCATGACCACGTCCGAGAACACCGCATCGAAGCGATCCGGCGTCCGCTGCAGCTCGGCGAGGGCCTCCTCGGCGGATTTCGCCCAGATCGGCGCGTGGCCGAGATCCTCCAGGATCTGGGTGCAGAAGCGCCCGACCCCGAGATTGTCCTCCACGACGAGGATGCACAGGCTCCGCTGCGGCTCCGGCTCGCGGCGGTCGTCGCGGCCCGGATCGGCCACCTCCACGGGGGCGTCGACCTGCGGCAGGTACAGGGTGAAGCGCGTGCCGCTCCCGGGCAGGCTCGCCACGTCGATATCGCCGCCCGACTGCTTGGCGAATCCGATGACCTGGCTGAGCCCCAGCCCGGTCCCCTTGCCGATCTCCTTGGTGGTGAAGAACGGCTCGAAGATCCGGCCGAGATCCGGTGCCGGAATGCCGGTGCCGGTATCGACCACCATCACGGCCACGAACGGTCCCCGGGCGCCGGCATGGCCGCGGATCGGCGGCATCGGGCGGCCGCTCTCGAGGTGCAGGGTCAGGCTGCCTTCCCCGTCCATCGCGTCGCGGGCATTCACCGCCATGTTGATCAGCGCGGTCTCGAACTGGCTCTCGTCCGCCCGCACGAAGCAGGGCGTGCCCGGCAGCTCGGTCTCCACGCGGATGCGCGCGCCCGTGACCGAATCGAGCATGTCGGAGATGCTGCGCAGCCGGGCGCAGATGTCGAACACCTGGGGCTTGAGCGCCTGGCGCCGGGCGAAGGCCAGGAGCTGCCCGGTGAGCTTGGCCGCCCGGTCGACCGTGTCCGAGACCGCGTCGAGGTAGCGGCGCCTGCGCTCCTCGGCGAGTTCCGGCCGGCGCAGGAACTCGACCGACGAGCGGATGATGGTCAGCAGGTTGTTGAAGTCGTGGGCGACGCCGCCGGTAAGCTGGCCGATCGCCTCCAGCTTCTGCGATTGCCGCAAGGCTTCCTCGGCCTGGCGCTGCTCCGTGATGTCGCGCCCGAAGCCGTAGAACAGCCCGTCCTCCGGGACGACGGTCCAGAGCACCCGCCGCCGGTCGCCGTCGCGGGTCGTGCAGGCCAGTTCCACATCCTCCACCCGCTGGTCCTCGCAGAGGGGCTTCAGCGCCTCGCGCGCCGCCTCGCGGTCCGTGAGGGCGATGAAATCCAGGGCGGTCCGGCCCAGCGTCTCGTCCTCGGACCAGCCGAGCGCCCGGCTCCAGGACGGATTGACCGACTGGACCTGCCCGTCCTTGTCCGAGACGATCTTCAGGACCGGCGACAGGGTCCAGACCCGGTCGCGGTCCCGAGTCTGGGCGGCGACCTGCGCCTCCAGGCGCTCGGCGCGGGACTGCAGCAGCGCCTCGTCCCGGTGCCGGGCCATCGCGGCGGCCCGGGCCTCCAGCAGGTCCATGAGGGTCCGGGCGAGGGCCTCGAGGACGAAGACCTGCGGCCCGGTCAGGCTGCGCGGTTCGCGGTCGAGGACGCTGAGCGTGCCGATCGGCCAGCCGTCCGGGGTCACGAGCCGCACGCCGGCGTAGAAGCGCAGGCCCGGTTCGCCTGCGATCGGCCCGCAATCCGTCAGCACCAGCGCGCCGTCCCGGCTCAGGGTCTCGAGGCCGAGGCCGGTCTCGAGGGGCCGGTCCGGCGCGTCGTGGCCGAACGCGGCCTTGGTCCAGTGCCGGTCGGCATCCGCGAAGGTGATCCGCGCCATCGTGGTGCCGCAGGACGCAGCCGCGATCTGCGCGATCTCGTCGAAGGCGGGCTCGGGCGCGGTGTCGAGGATCGCATAGCCGCGCAGAGCCGCGAGGCGCTGGGGATGATGGCGTTCGAAGCCGGACGGGCAGGACATGGTCTCGTTCCGCGACACGGCTGCGTCATATCCCACGGCAACGACCCTCCCAAATCGGATCGATCAACCACAGCTTGACGGCTTGGTGAGCCGGCCCTTCCTACAACGCGTGGCTTCGGGTTTGAGGCAGGTCCGACCGATGCAGATCGCCGCGTCGCCGGGTGCTGGGCGCCGTGGCCGCGGACCGATGGTTTGCGATGCGCAGTATCGTCGCACGGCGTATCGATGGCGGAGGCAGCGAGTTGCTTCGTCAGATCATCGCACCGAAAGATGGTTCCCTCCCTTCTGAACACGATGTCGCGAAGCTTAAAAGACCTGGCGCGCCGCCCCGGCGATCGGGTGCGGGACGACGCGCTGGGCTCGTCATGACCGGAGCAGGTGTGGACCTCAGACTCAACGATATCGCCTGGGGCACGCGCGGCGATCCGGTTGCGGCGGCCCGCGCGATCGCGGCCGGTGCGGCGCGTCGGGCGGGACGCCACGACCACGACGGCGGCTTTCCGGCCGAGGATGTCGCGGAACTCGCCCGGGTGGGGCTGCTGGCCGCGCCGGTGCCCCATCGCGCGGGCGGCGCCGGTCTCGGCGAGGAGCCGGACGGGGCGATTCTCCAGGCCGTGCTCACCCATGTCGGGTCCGGCAGCCTTGCGCTGGGGCGCGTGTACGAGGGCCATGTCAACGCGGTGCAGCTCGTCGCCCGCTATGCCGACGGCGAGGCGCGCAGCGCCTTGCTGGCCGATGCCGTCCAGGGCCATCTGTTCGGGGTCTGGAACACCGAGCCGCCGGGCGACGGCCTCAAGATCGACGCCACCGGAGGCGCCCCGACCTTACGGGGCGTGAAGACCTTCGCGTCGGGGGCGGGGTTCGTGACCCGCGCCCTCGTGACCGCGCAGCCCGACGCGCCCGGGTCGCAGATGATCGTCGTCGCCCTCGAGCCCGGCGAGCGGGCGGATCTGTCGGCTTGGCGCGCGCAGGGGATGCGGGCCTCGGCGACCGGCACCGTGGATTTCACCGGGCTCGGCGCCGACCGCTTCACGCCCGTGGGCGCGCCCGACGACTATCAGGTGCAGCCGCATTTCTCGGGGGGCGCCTGGCGCTTCCTCGCGGTGCAGCTCGGCGGCCTGGAGGCGCTGCTCGACGCGTGGCGCGGCCATCTCGTCGCCACCGGCCGCGGCGAGGACCCGCACCAGCTCGCCCGCCTCGGCGAGGGCGTGATCGCGGCCGAGACCGCCCGCCTCTGGGTGGCGCGGGCCGCCGCGATCGTGGGCGAGGAGGGCGATCCGGACGGGATCATCGCCTACGTGAACCTCGCCCGCCTCGCGGTGGAACGCGCCGGGCTCGACCTGCTGGAACGGGCGCAGCGCTCGGTCGGGCTGCAGGGCTTCCTGCGCGACCACCCGCTGGAGCGCTTGACCCGGGATCTCGCGACCTACCTGCGCCAGCCCGGCCCCGACCGGGCGCTGACCGAGGGCGCCCGCCACGTGCTGCGCGACGCGCGGGCGAGTGGCGACCTCTGGTCGGGCGAGGCCTGAACCCGGAAGGCCCGGATTCGAGACGCAAGCGTTTTCGAATGCGGCATCGCGTCTGTGAATCCGGGGCCGGCAGCCGGGAGCCCTCACGGCCAGCCAGCGTTTGCAGCATCCGGGACAGGTTCGGATCAGCATGGCCAAGCGCAGGACGAAGACGGTCGCCCACCAGGAGACCGAGGACGCGCCGCTGATGCCCACGGGGGCGCTGGCGGTGGCACTGCTGGATCTGGCCGAGGACGCGGCCCCGCTGGTCCACGTGGCCCGGGATGCCCGGCGGCTGGAGGAGCTGGCCGCGACGCTCAAGGCCCTCGATCCCGACATCCGGGTCGCCGTCTACCCGGAATGGGATTGCCTGCCGCTCGACCACGCCTCGCCGTCGCGGGCCACTATGGGCGCCCGGGCTGCCGTGATGCGCTGGCTGACCGACCACGACGCCCTGCCGGACTTCGTGCTGACCACGGCTCCGGCACTGATCCAGCGGGTGCCTCCGCCGGAGACCTGGGCCGACGCCCGGGTGACGTTCCGGGTCGGCGACCCACTCGACGTCGCCGCCGTGATGGCCGGCCTCAAGCGCCTCGGCTACATCCTCGACGAGCGGGTCGACGAGCCCGGCGAGATCGCCGTCCGGGGTCGCACCGTCGAGGTGTTTCCGGCGGCCGCCCCGCGGCCCTGCCGGATCGAGCACGCGGACGGGCGCGTCACCGCGATCCGCTCCTACGATCCGATCTCGCAGCGCTCCGTCGCCGAAGTCGCGGATCTGGTGATCGACCCGGCCACCGAGATCGTCCTCGCCCCGGATTCCGGCCAGAGCTTCGAGCCCTTCACCGGGCAGGAGCACCGCCTGGAGCGCTACTATCCGCGTCTCGTCACCCTGCTCGATTACGTGCCGGGGGCCCGCTTGGTCGTCGAGGACGGGACGCAGGCCCGGGTCGACGCCTTCTACGAGCAGATGGAGGAAGCCGGCGCCCGCCGGGCGCCCCGCGGCGGCCGCGCCGAGGGCGGCGACGGTCTCTACCTCGCGCCGAAGGCGTGGCGGGCCGTCGTGGCCGAGCTGACCCGGGCGGTGGCCACCGACGCGGCGGGTGAGCCGCTCGGGGTCCCGGTCTTCGCCCGGGAGCGGCGGCCCGAGGCGGCCTTCGCCAAGGCGATGCGCGAGCGGCTGAAGGCGGGCGACGTCGTCGTGCTGGCGGGCTCGCGCCAGCCGCTCCGGCGCCTCGTGCGCCAGGCCGGCAAGATCGCCGAGCGCCCGGTCCGGCTGATCGACGGCTGGTCCGACCTCGCCGACGCGGCGCCGGGCGACATCCTCGCCCTGGAGGCGCCGATCGGCGCCGGTTTCAAGGTCCAGGGGCGGGGCGCGACGGTGTTCGCCGCCGCCGACCTGTTCGGGCCGGACACCGCGGTGTCCGGCACCGCCCGGGCGATCCTGCCGATGGGCGAGGTCGACCTGCGCCCCGGCGACGTCGCGGTCGACCGCGACCACGGCCTTTGCGTGTTCGAGGGGCTGGAGCCCGTGTCGAACCCGCTGGGCGTCGGCGCGGAGGACGAGCCCTCCGAGGCCTTGCGGCTGCGCTTTGCCGGCGACGCGATCCTGATGGTGCCGGTCACCCAGGCCGACCGGATCTGGCGTTACGGCCCGGAGCCCGACGCGGTCACCCTCGACAAGCTCGACGGCGGGACCTGGGCCCGCCGCCGCCTCCAGGCCGAGGCCACCATGGCCCGGACCGCCCGGGTTATGCTGGAGGCCGCCCGCGCCCGCCGGGATACCGAGGCCCCCGTCCTGGCGCCACCGTCCCGCGACATGGAGCGCTTCGCCGCCGGCTTCGGCTTCGCCCCGACCCCCGATCAGGCCGCCGCGGTGGACGCGCTGATGGCCGACCTCGCCTCCGGGCGTCCGATGGATCGGCTGGTCTGCGGCGATGTCGGCTTCGGCAAGACCGAGGTCGCGCTGCGGGCCCTGGCGGCGACGGTTTTTGCCGGCAAACAGGCGGCGCTCATCGCCCCCACCACGGTCCTGGCCCGCCAGCACGTCGAGACCCTGCGCCGCCGGTTCGGACGGTTCGGCATCGAGGTCGCGCAGCTCTCGCGCCTGGTCTCCCCGGCCGAGGCCAAGCGGGTGAAGGCCGGTCTCGCGGACGGTTCGATCCGGCTCGTAGTCGGAACGCAGGCGCTGGCCGCCCGCGGCGTGGGCTTCGCCGATCTCGGCCTGACGGTGATCGACGAGGAGCAGCGTTTCGGCGCCAAGATGAAGGCGGACCTGCGCCGCCTCGCCGAGGGCGGGCACGTGCTGACGCTCACCGCCACCCCGATCCCGCGCACGCTCCAGGCGGCGCTCGTCGGCCTGCAGAGCCTCAGCGTGATCGCCACGCCCCCGGTGATGCGCCAGCCGGTCCGGACCGTGGTGGCGCCCTTCGATGCCGACGCGGTGCGCGAGGCCCTGATCCGCGAGCATCGCCGCGGCGGCCAGAGCTTCGTCGTCTGCCCGCGCATCGAGGATATCGGCCCCATGGCCGAGCGCCTGCGCGGCCTCGTGCCGGGCCTGAACGTGCTGGTGGCGCACGGGGACCTGAAGCCGTCGGCGATGGACGAGGTCATGGTTCGCTTCGCCGACGGGGACGGTGACGTCCTGCTCGCCACCGCCATCGTGGAGAGCGGGCTCGACGTGCCCCGGGCCAACACCATGCTGGTCTGGGAGGCCGCCCGGTTCGGCTTGGCGCAGCTCCACCAGTTGCGCGGCCGGGTCGGCCGCGGCCAGCGGCGCGGGGTCGTCCACCTGCTCAGCGATCCGGCCGCGCCGCCGGCGCCCGCTGCCCTCCAGCGCCTGCGCGCCCTGGAGGCCCTGGACCGGCTGGGTGCCGGCTTCGCGGTCAGCGCCCGCGACCTCGACCTGCGCGGGGCCGGCGATCTCGTCGGCGAGGATCAGGCCGGCCACGCCAAGCTCGTGGGGCTCGGCCTCTATCAGCACCTGCTGCAGCTGGCGCTGACCGCCGCCAAGGGTGAGCCGGCCGAGGATTGGAGCCCGGAAATCGAGATCGGGCTGCCGAGCCGGATCCCGGCGGATTACGTGCCCGAGCCCGAGATCCGCCTGAGTCTCTACACCCGGCTGCTGCGCCTGCGCGACGGCGAGGCGATCGAGGCCCTGTCCGGCGAGGTCGAGGATCGCTTCGGCGCAGCCCCGGCGCCGGTCCTGGCCCTGTTCACCCTGGCGCGGCTGCGCGCCGCCTGTTGCGGGCTGGGCGTGGCCCGGCTCAGCGGCGGTCCCCAAGGTGTCGCAGCCGACATCCGGTCCGACCGGCCATTGCCGCCGATGCCGGCCGAGGACGGGATCATCCTGCGCCAGGGCCGCGTGGTCTGGCGGCACGCCTGTGCCGACGCGCAGGCGCGGGCCGCGTTGGCGGCCGACCTCCTCGACCGCATCCGGGCCGCCCGGGAGCGGGCCGCTTGAGCCTGGTCCACGCCCGGGCTGCGCTCACGCGTTTGTGAGGGCTGCCCGGACCGGACCGGTACAATCGTATCAGTGACAGCAGGGCTGCCGGTGCCCATCTGCGGCGGGCTACACTCCGACCGAGCGCCCCGTGCCACCCGGTGGTGCGCCGGCCCGGTCGGGTCCCGACGTTGTACCGGGGTCTCTTGCCCTTTCGTCTCCGGTACGGCCGCACGGCCGGGCGCCCATGACCCCGTGCAAGGCGGGTGCCCGGCCTGTCGTCCGCCGATGTCCGGCGGGGCAATCGGCGTGATCCGGAGTTGACCGGCGCCGTCCGGTCGGGCCTTCTCGCGCAGAACGGGAGGCGCCCCGGGTCCGCTGGAATTTCTCCGCGACTCTGCGCCGGCCCGGGCCGATCAAGGGAGGCACCATGCACGTCACGATTGAGCAGGCCGAGCGGGCAATCGCCGCGGCGCGGGCGAAGGCCAAGGAGCTGGACACCCAGATGTGCATCGCGGTGGTCGATTCCGGCGGCAACCTGAAGGCGTTCCATCGCATGGACGACGCCTGGGTCGGCTCGATCGACATCGCTCACAAGAAGGCCAAGACCTCGGTGTTCTTCGGCATGATGACCGGCCAGATCGGCCAGCTGTCCCAGCCGGGCGGCCCGCTCTACGGCATCGAGCATTCCAACGACGGGCTGATCACCTTCCCGGGCGGGATCCCGATCGTCGATGCCGACGGCGTCATGTCGGGCGCGATCGGCGTCAGCGGGTCGACGGTGGAGAACGATCACGCCGTGGCGGAGGCCGGCGCCAAGGCGATCGGCCGGACCGAGCTTCCCGCCCATCCCTGGCGCACCTGAACCCGCCCTACGGCTCCCGCTGCGCCAGCGCCCGGCCGATCCCGAGCAGCAGCATGCTCGAGATCAGCCGGAGCTGCGGGTTGCCGTAGCGCTCCAGCGCCGAGTGGACCCGGATGCAGTTGTCGGCGGCCGCCTCCAGGTGCTTGACCTCGATCGGAGGCTTGACCTGGATCGGGTTGCCGTCCCGCCCCGGCGGGGTGCCGCCGTACAGGTCCGTGACGTCGATGTAGGCGCCGCGCCCACGCAGCGCCCCCGTGGTGTCGGGGGCCAGCCGGCCGCGGGTGAGGATCCAGCGGACGTCGCCGGTCTGGCTCAGGACGCGAAACTCCAGCGAGACCGGGCCGCCGGTCCGGCGCACCTTGCGGATCTCGTCGAAGACCCAGCCGCGATCCTCGGGATGGACACGTCCCAGGGCGACGTCGAGCGGCAAAGGCTTGCCGGCAAAGCCCTCGTTCCCGGACAGCAATGCGGCCGCGCCCGCGTCGAGGACCGATCGGCCGGCGGAGACATCCGTATCCCAGGTACCGACGAAACCCGCATCCTGCAGGGCGGAGGCCGCCATGGACGCCAATGCCATTCCATCCCCCAAACCTGGTTGCGGCCCGCCCATCCCCGGGACAGCCGGCAGCCGCGTGCGACACTTGCAACCGACAAGCACTTAGGCAACGGATCGATCCAAATCGTCCATGCCCCGCGCCCTGACATGTCGTCACGGGTCTCCGGCCCCGGCTCGACAGCGGCGGGGATCAAGCCTGAGCGCCTGAAGCTGCATTCGCAGTGCACAAACCCGGCGTAAAGCTTTTCATGGCGCAGTCTGTCCGTCACCGAACGCGCGGGCATTGCTGCGATGAGCGTGCCGACGGCGCGGATACCGTGTCGGCCCAGGACTTTCGATGCGCAGATACATTTTCAGAGCGATACGCCGGGACCCGGACGGGATGCTCGGCCCGGACCTGTACCGGCAGACCTTCGAGGCCGCCGACGACGCGGGCGCGGTGGCGGCGGCCAAGCGGATCGATCTCGATCTGGCCGCGCTCGGCGCCAACGCGGTCTACGTCTCCGCCGCGGACGGACGGGCGATCTGGAGTCTCCACGCGCAGGATTTCCCGGATCCGAGCCTCTGAGGACCGGTCGGCGACGGAGACCGGAGCCGGGGGGATGTCCCCCAACCCTGCTGGTGCCGGGCGGGATCACGGCCTAACGTCGCGGACGCCGGTACAGGGTCGGCCGGGGCGCGCGCGGGACCGCATCGCTATGGATCGCACCAACCTCCCGCTCTCGCAGGACCGCCTCTGGCACAACCTGATGGCGCTCGCCCGGATCGGCGCGCTTCCCAACGGCGGCAACGACCGGCAGACCCTGACCGATCGGGACGCCGAGGGGCGCACCCTGTTCCGGCGCTGGGGCGAGGCGGTCGGGCTGACCCTGACGGTGGACCGGATCGGCAACATGGTCTTCCACCGGCCGGGGCGGGACCCGGGCCGGAAGCCCGTCGCCATCGGCAGCCATCTCGACACCCAGCCCACCGGCGGCAAGTTCGACGGTCCGCTGGGCGTGCTCGCCGGGCTGGAGATCATGCGCGCCCTGCACGAGGCCGGGATCGAGACCGAGGCGCCGCTCCTGCTGATCAACTGGTGCAACGAGGAGGGCTCGCGCTTCGCGCCGCCCATGAGTGGCAGCGGCGTCGCCATGGGGATCGTCTCCGAGGCCGACGTTATGGCGACCCGGGATCTCGCCGGCCACGTGTTCGGTGAAGAGCTGCGCCGGATCGGCTGGCAGGGGGACGCGGATCCGGCGGATCTTCGCGGGCTCGGCGCGTATTTCGAACTGCACATCGAGCAGGGCAAGCGCCTGGAGGATGCCGGCCTCACCATCGGCGTGGTCGACCGGGCGCTCGCCCAGATCTGGTACGAGCTGACCGTGCTGGGCGAGGAGGCCCATGCCGGCAGCCCCATGGCCGGCCGGCGGGACGCCATGATGGCCGCCGCCGCGCTGATCGGCTCGCTCGAGGCGATCGCCCGGGACGCGGTCGGCCCCGAGGGCGAGCGCGGCCGCGCCACCGTGGGGGTCCTGAAAGCCGAGCCCGCGAGCCGCAACATCACCCCGGGCCGGGTCTGGTTCAGCCTCGACACCCGCCACGGCGACCCCGGTCAGCTGGAGGCGATGCGGGAGCGGATCCTGGCCCGGGCCGACGCGCTCGCCGCCGAGCGGGGCGTCGCGATCCGGGTGGAGGAGTTCTGGCGCGCGCCGCTCACCCCGTTCGACCCGGTCCTGGTGGACCGCGTCCAGGCCGCGGCCGAGGCGCGGGGCCATGCCTGGACCCGGATGCCGACCGCGATCTATCACGACGCCGTCTATTGCGCCCGGACGGTGCCGGCGGCCCTGGTGTTCTGCCCGTGCCACGGCGGCATCAGCCACAACGAGGCCGAGAGCATCACGCCGGATTGGGCGCGGGCCGGCATGGAGGTGCTGGCCGACGCCGTGCTGGCCACGGCCGGCATCGCGCGTTCCTGAGGAGGCTGGTTCGGCATGCCCGACGACGACAACGTCATCCGCCCGACCTTCGGCGCGCCTCGCCCCGCACCGCCGGAGCGGACGGAGCCCGAGCCCGATCAGCCGCCGCTACGCCTGTTCGGCGCGGCCGCGGGCCACCGGGTCGGCCTGATCCGCGATCCGGCCGCTCAGGAAGGCGACGTGTTCCGGATCGTGGTCGGCCCGGAGGACGAGCACGCCGTCGAGACGGTGGCGCTGCTGCCGGCCGCCGGCGATGCGGAGGGCGAGGCGGAGCGGATCGGCTTCGCGATCCTGCGGGCGCTGGAGGTGGTCGAGGGCGCGGTCTGAACCGGAAGCCCGCGCGGCGGGACGGTCAGACGACCGGCTTGGGCTTGATGATCGGCGAGCGCGTCAGGCTCTGGATCTCGCGGCCGGGCCGTCCGGCCTTGAGGGCAATCTCCTCTTCCTGCTCGGCGATGATCTGCCGGGCCGGCTCGTCGCCGTCCAGGCCGCCGAGGATCTCGGCCGGCACACGGCGGTTCGAAGCTCGGGAGCCGTCCTCGAAGACGACGTCGAACAGAATGAAGCCCCGTTCCTGGGGTCTCGACTTGATGCGCTTAGCCATAGGTGCTGATACGCCACCGCGATCCCGCGCGGCAGGGGGCACCGGCGCGCAGGGGGTTGCGCCGCGCGCAGCGCCGAACCTGCCCGCGGCCCCGCTCTCGCCGTGATCTTTCGTGCCGACGGTCCCCGACCGACCGCACCGCCAATCGAGGAAACGTCCGTGATACCCTGGGTTCATCTCGACACCGGAGCCGTCCCGGGGGGCGGTACCGACCTGCGCCTGATGCAGCGCGGCGACGAATTCTCGATCCTGGCCGACACCATCGAGCTGATGAACAACCGCCGCAGCGGCTCCGAGGCGGCGCTCGCCGCGATGACCTGCGAGCGGCTGAAGGACCGGCCCCGGGCCCGGATGCTGATCGGCGGCCTCGGCATGGGCTTCACCCTGCGGGCGGCCCTGGAGGGCCTCGGCCCGGATGCGCGGGTCGTGGTCGCCGAGCTGGTGCCGGCCGTGATCGCCTGGGCCCGCGGCCCGCTCGCCCACGTCTTCGCCGATTGCCTGGACGACCCCCGGGTCGACGTGCAGGAAGCCGACGTGAACCGCCTGATCCAGGCGGGGCCGGGCCAGTACGACGCCATCCTGCTCGATGTCGACAACGGCCCGGAAGGGCTGATGCGCCGCTCGAACGACCGGCTCTACGACAATTGGGGCCTCAAGCGGGCCCGCTGGGCCTTGCGGCCGGGCGGCATCCTGGCTGTCTGGTCCGGCGCTCCGGACCGGAAGTTCAAGGCCCGCCTGCAGCGCTCCGGCTTCGCGGTCGAGGAGGCCCGGGTCCATGCCAGCGGCCGCGGCAGCGGGCCCAAGCACGTGGTCTGGCTCGGCACCCGCACCGACGGCCCGGCCGAGCCGTCCCGGCCCGAGGCCGGTCGCGGGACGCCCGCCCGGTAAGGGTCCGGCTGCCGCCCACGGTCGCACCCCCTGGGCCGGCGCAGGGGAGTTCGCACATGCGAGGCATGGGTGCGAATGGCGGGCATCTCTACACGGTTGAGGTCAGGCCGAGCCGGCACGACCCGGGCCGTTTCACGTGGGCGATCCGGGACCGCGGCAAGCTGGTTCGGGGATCGTACCGCCCGCACGCCTCCGAGGGTGTGGCCCGCGCAGTCGCCCTGGCCGAGGTCGAGCGGCTGATCGGGCACGACGAGCCGCAGAACGACGGCTGATCAGCGTCTCGTCATGATCTGAGTGCATGCCTGTGGATCGGTCGGGTGTCGCTCATGCATAAGCAAACGGCTCCCGGTCGGTTGCATGCCGCAATGCGGTAGCCTATCTGTGCAGTGCGGGATGGCGATGGCGTCGCGATCCCGCTGCCCTTCTTGGGCGTTTCCTCCCTAGACTTCGGGCCGCTCCTTCGGGAGTGGCCTTTTTTTCTGTCCTGTCTCCTCTTTTTCAGTCCCGTCCCCGTGGCGGCGGACAGCGATCCGGACTTTGAAGCTCCGGCCGGAGGTTTCGGCCAAGCGGAACCATGACCTTGGCTGTTCGTTTTGCCGTCATGGAACACTATAGATCCACCCTTGCGACGACTGCGATCGCCGTATTCGGCTTGGTCGTGGCGGCCCATACTCTTCATCCGGGCAATTACGAGGCGCAGCAGCGCCCGGTCCGGACTGTCGCAGCGCAGGCTGCTCCATCGGGTTGGGCGGATCCGCCGGCCCGGCTGGCCAGCCCCGGCAAGTCCGACCTCCCCACAGCGGAGAACGGGCGTGCGCCCGCCCCCGACCTGCTGGCGCCGCGATTGGCCGCCGCACTGCCGCTGGGTGCCATCGCGGCTCCGGCGCTGCCGAGCGAGATGGTCGCCCCCGCCGAAAAAGCTCGGAAGACGGTGGTGGCACACCGGTCGAAGGTGGCGGATCGCAGCCCCCGCCGGACGGCCCGCCTGCGCAACGCCGGCCTGGCCCGCACGGCAGCCGTCGAGCCGATGACCGCACCATCGGCGCCCGCGCCGGCGCCCAGGAAAATCGATCCGATCGGCGATCTGATCCGCGGGCTCGGCCTCGGCCGCGAGGGCTGACCGCCCCGCGCCCTACTGGACGTGGATGGTCAGCTTCATCTTCGGGTGGATGCCGCACTGGATGACGAAATCCCCCGCTTCCGCCAGGACCAGCCGGGTCTCGGTGCCGGGTTCCTGATCGCCCGCATCGAACGAGAACCGGTCCGCCTCGATGAAGGCGTGGTGGGTCTGGCTGGAATCCTCGTTGCGCAGGGTGATCGTATCGCCGCGCCGCAGGAACAGGTCGGTCGGCACGTAGTGGCGTCCCTTCTGCAGCACGACGCGGGTCGTGCTCGACAGCATCGCCCAGGCCGCGGGCGGTGCGGCGCACAGACCCGCCAGAACCAGCGTTCCGACGAGGAGCAAGGGCCGGAGGCGCCGGTTGCGAAGGGGCATGTTGGGTGTCCGCTGGGTACTGGATACGCCCGGGCAGGGGATTGAGGCGGGATCGACCGCCGAGCGGCCCGGGCTGCCGCGAAGCGCCATGGTGCGCCGAGGTCCTGAACACCCCACTAAGCCAGACCGTAAGATTGTCCCAATCGATCAGTCAATAAGGCGCCGATATTTAGTCTCTACAAGTCTTGATTGTATTGATCGCTAGAGTGCGTCTCCCCAGCATCTGGACCGCAGGCCGTCAGCGCCTCGCGTACATGGTCCCGGAAGACCTGGACCCGTGCCGGCAGGTCGCGCCCGGCCAGCGTCACGGCGCGCAGGACCCCACCGCGGCTGGCCCAGGGGGCCAGCACGCGCACGAGCTGGCCCGCCGCGACCGCCCGGGCGGCCACGAGGCTCGGGATATGGCCGATTCCGGCCCCTGCCAGGGTCAGGCGGTGGACGGTCGCGAAGTCGCTGACCCGGATGGCCGGGCTCATGACGACCTGCTCGGACTGGCCGCGCCCATCGGTGAGGGGCAGGGCCCCCGAGCCCAGCCGCTCCCGGGACAGGATCAGGTCGTGGCCGTGCAGCCCGGCCAGGTCGGCCGGCGCGGGGCGGCGCAGCAGGTAGGCGGGCGCGGCGTAGAGGCCGACCGCCAGGGTCGCCAGGACGACCGCCCGGTAGCCGGTCTCCTCCGCGCCGCCCAGCCGCAGGGCGAGGTCGATCCGGTTGGCCGCCAGGTCGAGGCGGGCATCGGTGTTCAGCATCTCGACCGTGATCTGCGGATAGGCCGCCCGGAAGCTCGCGACGATCTCGGGCATCACCTCGATCCCGAAATCGATGGAGGTGGTCATCCGCAGGTGCCCGGCCGGCACCGTCCGGGCGTCGCGGGCGGTCTCGGCGGCCTCGTCGAGCAGGGCCAGGCTCTCGTGGGCCTTGGCGTAGAACGCCAGGCCCTCCGCGGTGGGCGAGACCGCCCGGGAGGTCCGGGCCATCAGCCGGGTGCCGAGCGCCCGTTCCAGCCGGGAGAGGCGACGGCTGACGCTGCCCTTGGTTTCCCGCAGGCTCGCGGCCGCGGCCGTGACGGTGCCGAGATCGACGACCGTGCAGAAGGCGCGCACGTCGTCGAGTCCGCCCTGGAAGGTTTCCGTTCTCGCAACCATGGGGTTCCGGATAGCAGGCTCAACCGCGGCCGTGAACGGGTCTACAGCGCTGCTGCGGCGCACCGAATCGCGCATGATCGTCGCCTGTAGGAGACACCCTTGAAGTCGATTCTCGCCTCCGGCCTTCTGGCCGTCCTGGTCGCCACCCCGGTCCTGGTCGCCACTCCGGTCCTGGCCCAGACCCCGCCGACCCGTGACCCGGCCCAGATCCAGGCCGGCACCTACGCGGTCGATCCCAACCACACCCAGGTCGGCTGGCGGGTCTCCCATATGGGCTTCTCGAACTATGCCGGCGGCTTCTCGGACGTGTCCGGGACCCTCGATCTGCAGCCCAAGAACCCGGCGGCCGCGAAGCTGTCGATCAAGATCCCGGTCGCCTCGGTGACCACGACCAGCGCCAAGCTCACGGACGAGCTGAAGGGCGACCAGTGGCTCGACGCGGGCAAGTTCCCCGAGATGACCTTCGTGTCCACCAAGGTCACGCCCGAGGGCAAGGACAAGGCGAAGGTGGCCGGCAACCTCACGCTGCACGGCGTGACCAAGCCGGTGACGCTGGACGTCACCCTGGTCGGGGCCGGCGTGAACCCGCTGAGCAAGAAGGTCACGGTCGGGTTCGACGCCACCGGCACGGTCAAGCGCTCCGAGTTCGGGGTGAAGACCTACCTGCCGCTCATCGGCGACGACCTGCACCTGACCATCGCGGGCGCCTTCGAGCGTCAGGACTGACCCGGACCGACGGGACGGGAGGATGGCGATGGCATGGGTCGCATCGGCGCGGCGCTACTCCGCGGTGGCCATCCTGCTGCACTGGGCGAGCGCGCTGGGCGTGCTCGCCCTGATCGGCATGGGCCTGACCATGACGCATGCCGGGCTGGCGCCGATGCGCCTGTTCCCGCTCTACCAGTGGCACAAGTCGGTCGGGATCACCGTGCTGGTCCTGACCGGCCTGCGCCTCGCCTGGCGGCTGTTCCACCGGCCGCCCCCGCACCCGGCGGGCATGCCGGCCCGCGAGCGCCGGGCGGCGGGAGCGGCCCATGCCATCCTGTACGGGCTCCTGATCGGGCTGCCGCTCACCGGCTGGGCGGTGGTCTCGCTCTCGCCGTTCAACATCCCGACGGTGCTGTACGGGCTCGTACCCTGGCCGCACCTGCCGCTGGCCCCGCTGCTGACCGACCCGGCGGGGGCGGAGGGGGCCGTCAAGCTGCTGCACGCCTACGGGGCGTGGTTCCTGACGGCGTTGCTCGTGCTGCACGTGGCGGCCGCGCTGCGCCACCATCTCATCCTGCGGGACGGCGTGCTGGCGCGGATGCTGCCGGGCCGCGCCGCCGCGCTGCCTCCCGAAACCCTGGACTCGACCCGATGACGCTGCGTCTCGCGTGCCTCGCCCTGTGCCTGTCGGCCGCCCTCCCGGGGGCCGTGCGGCCGGCCGCCTCCGCCGAGTGGGCGGTGGATCCGGCCAAGAGCGCGATCCGGTTCTCGGGGGTGCAGGTCGGGACTCCGTTCTCGGGACGCTTCGAGCGCTTCGACGCCCGGGTGGCGTTCGACCCTGCCAAGCCCGAGGCCGGCCGCGCCACAGTGCTGGTCGATCTCGGCAGCGCCCGGACCGGCGATGCCCAGCGCGACGCGGCTCTGCCGCAGAGGGACTGGTTCGACGTGACCAGCGCCAGCCACGCGCGCTTCGAGGCCACCCGCTTCGTCGACAAGGGCCGGGGCGACTACGAGGCGGTCGGCGACCTGACCATCCGGGGCATGACGCGTCCGCTGACTCTGCCTTTCCACCTGGCGCTCGAAGGGGACCAAGCGCATGCGACCGGGCATGCCGGCCTCGTCCGCACCGATTTCGGCGTCGGCCAGGGCGCCTGGGCCTCCGGACAATGGGTCGCCCTTGAGGTCGGGGTCGATATCGAGCTGGTCGCCACGGCAAAGCCCGCCGCTGGGGCCGACGGGCACTGACCGGTCCCGTCGCTGCCTACGTCCCCGGCTGGTCCTCGGAACCGGTGCCCAGCGCCCGCTGCACCATCACGCTGTCCGACCAGCGGCCGTATTTGAAGCCCACCGCCTTCAGGTAGCCGACCTGGACGAAGCCGCAGGTCTCGTGAAGGCGGAGGGACGCGGCGTTCTGCGCGTCGATGTAGCCGATCATCTGGCGGTAGCCGCCGGCCGCGCAGGCCTCGATCAGGGCCGGCAGGAGGCGGCGCCCGATCCCGGCATGGAGGTGGTCGGGATGCACGTAGATCGAGTGCTTGAGCGTGTAGCGATAAGCCGGACGCTTCCGGAACGGCACCGCGTAGGCGTAGCCCGCCACCTGGCCGCCGCGCTCGGCGACGAGGTGGGGCAGGCGCTTCTTGCGCATGGTCTTGCGCCGGCGCTTCAGGTCGTCGGGCAGCAGGCGCGCTTCGTCGTCGAATTCGGCGACGTTGCCGACGCCCTTGCCGATATGGTGCTCGTAGATCGCCACCATCGCCTCGACATCCGCGTCCGAGGAGGCGCGGATGATGATGTCCGGGCTCGGCCGCGCCGGGATCGGGGCGCCCTCTTCGGGCTCGATCTCCATCAGGCGCCGTCCCGCACGACGTAGGTGTGGAAGCGGATCCGCCCGTCCGGCTCGACCTCGCGGTAGACCCCCTGGATCTCGGCCTCGAAGCCGGGGAACAGGTTGGCCGAGGCCTCGAACATCTTGAAATAGTCGAGCATCGGCTTGGCCCTGTCGTCCAGGCGCTCGCCCGGCAGGACGGTGCCGATGCCCGGCGGGTAGACCAGCATCAGGGTCGAGGCGATGCGCCCCTCGGCCTCGGCGATCGGCACGTAATCGACCTTGTTGCGGGTCAGCATCTGGGCGGCGCGCTTGGGCGGCATCACCATCTCGGGCAGGTGCTCGGGGGCGAATTGCCGGCGCTGGAGCATGGAGGTGTTGGCCTCCCGGTGGAAGGCGTGGAACTCGGCGCAGAGGTCGCGCAGGCGCACGCCCCGGTAGCGGTTGGGCCGGCGGTTGACGAATTCCGGCATCGCATCCTCGAGCGGCACGTTGTCGTCGTGGTGCCGCTTGAACGCGACGAGGCCGGAGATCAGGGTTCCGGCCTTGGACGACTCGACGCCCGGCGTCAGCAGGAAGAGCAGCGAGTTCAGGTCGTTCTTCTCGGCCACGATCCGGTTCTCGCGCAGGTACTGCGCGACGATCGGGGCCGGCACGCCGTGGTCGGCATAGGCCCCGGTCCGTCGGTCGAAGCCCGGGGTGAGCACCGTGAGCTTGTTCGGGTCGGTGATCGCGTAGCCCGGCGCCACATGGGTGAACCCGTGCCAGCGGGCACCGGGCTTCAGTTCCCAGTGCCGCGGGTCGGCGGCGAGCTCGTCGGTGGGCACCTTCTCCCACGGCACCTCGGCCCCGTCGGCGTTGGTGGTCACGTCCGGCACGAACGGGTCGAAGAACCAGCGCCGCAGCGGATCGGCCTCGTTCTCCTCGAACTCCCGACGGATCGCCCGGACCTTCTTGCGCCATTCGATCCCGAGTCGGATCGTGTCGTCCCACAGGATCATGCCCGAGCGGCCCTTCATCATCTGGGCGCCGACATCGAGGGAGGCGAAGAGCGGGTAGAACGGCGAGGTCGAGGCGTGGACCAGGAAGCTCTCGTTGAGGCGCTTGTGCTCCACGCGCCGGGTCTGGCCGCGGATATGGCCGTCGCGGGTGTGGATCTGCGAGGCCTGTGAGAAGCTCGCCAGCTGCTTGTGGGTCGATTGCGTGGCGACGATGCCCGGCGAAGTCTCGTCGAGGCCGGTGAGCCCCATGGCGAAGCGGCGCGCGAAGAGCGGGTGGAACTTCATGAAGCCCGCCCAGGCCTCGTCGAACAGGATGTAGTCGCAGAGGTGGCCGATCCGCTCCAGGATCTCCTGCGCGTCGTAGATCGTGCCGTCGTAGGTGCATTGCTCGATCACCGCGACCCGGAACGGCCGCTCCCGGCGCCAGGCCTCGGGGTCGGTGACCAGCGGGTTGGCGCGGATCTTTTCCCGGATCCGGGTCTCGTCCAGGGCCTCGTGATAGATCGGACCGATCAAGCCGAAGGCGTTCCGGTCCGTCTCCAGGAAGATCGGGATGCCGCCGCCCAGGAACAGGGCGCCGTGATGGGCCGCCTTGTGGTTGTTGCGGTCGAACAGAACGAGGTCGTCCTCGGCCACCAGCGAGGACAGGACGATCTTGTTGGAGGCCGAGGTGCCGTTGAGGACGAAGTAGGTCTTCTCCGCCCCGAAGATCTTGGCGGCCTCCTTCTGGGCCTTGAGCGCGGGCCCTTCGTGGGTCAGCAGGTCGCCGAGGTCGAGCACCGAATTGTCGAGGTCGTCGCGAAAGATCGCCTCGCCGAGGTGCTCCACGAAGATCCGGCCGATGGGTGAGCGGTTGTAGAAGATGCCGCCGTTGTGCCCCGGGCAGGTCCAGAGCTGGTTGCCCTTCTCGGCATAGTCCACGAGCGCGCCGAAGAACGGCGTCTTCAGGGTCTCGGCATATTGCGTCACCCGGCTGACCAAGCCGCGGGCGATGAATTCCGGCGTCTCTTCCGCCAGGAAGATGTAGCCGTCGATGAAGTCCAGGAGCTCGACCGGGATGTCCTCCAGCCGCTTGCGGCGGACCATGATGACGATCGGCATCTCCAGGCCGCGCTTGCGCATCATGTCGATGAGCGCGGCGGCCTTGCCGTCGAGACCGCGCTTGCCCCAGTCGACCACCATGCAGCCGATGGCCGCATCGGTCTGCACGGCGATCGCCGCGTCCTCGACCCGCCGGGCCCGCACCACCTCGAAGCCGCGATTCTCCACCGCCGCCACGATCTGGGCGACGCGCGCGCCCTCCAGGTCGTCCGGATCGAAGGCGGGGGCGCACATCAGAACCGTGAAGCGACGGTGGAAATCCATAGGGCCTCTCAAAGCCTCGTAAGCAGCGAGTGGCTTTCTGGCCCATCTGCGACGTTTGCATGACGGTGAGGCGGATCGCGGCTGAAACCGGACGGAATCGGCGAACTCAGGCGCCGATCGCGCGACCGATCACCTGGGCCATCGGCCTGATGGCGATCCCCAGGGCGGCCAGGTCGGACCGCACCCGCGCGGCCATCGCGACCGCGCCCGGTGTGTCGCCGTGGACGCAGATGCTGTCGATTCGGGCCGGGATGCGTCGCCCGGACAGGCACGTGATGGCGCGGTCCTCAATCATCCGCACCACGCGCTCCGCCGCCTCGGCCGGATCGTGCAGGACCGCGCCCGGGTGCGTGCGCGAGACCAGGTTGCCGGTCTCGGCGTAAGCCCGGTCGGCGTAGATCTCGCGCGCCAGCGGCAAACCGAGCCGCTCGCCGGCCCGCTCGGTCTCGAGGCCGGGCATGACCACGAAGATCAGGTCGCGGTCCAGCGTCCGGATCGCCCGGGCCACCGCCAGGGCGAGATCCGCGTCCGCGTTGGCGATGTTGCCCAGCGCCCCGTGGGTCTTCACGTGCCGCACCGGGCAGCCGGCATCCTGGGCCAGCGCCAGGAGGGCGCCGACCTGATAGAGCACGACCTTCTCGACATCGGCCGGGCGCTCGCCGTAGATCGGGCGCCGGCCGAAGCCCCAGAGATCGAGGAAGCCCGGATGCGCCCCGGCCTGGACCCCGGCGCGGGCGGCGAGCGTCAGGGTCTCGTGCATGACCAGCGGGTCGCCGGCGTGGAACCCGCAGGCGATGTTGGCCGAACTGGCGATCGCCAGCATCCCGGCATCGTCGCCGAGGCGGTAGACGCCGAAACCCTCGCCCATGTCGCAGTTCAGGTCGACGATCATCGAGGTCCCTCGCGTGCGCAGCGGTTGCGCGCATTCAAGGGTCGGACCAGTTGCCCGCCGCCGCCTCCGAGGCGGGAGCCACCTCTCTACTGAAGCGGGTACCGGCTCAGGATGTCCTCGGTCCGCTGGACGGTCTTGTCGTACCTGCAGGCATACAGCGCCCCGGTGGTGCCGCTGCCGTTGTTCCACTCGCTGAAAGTGAGATCGCCGCAATCGGCGTCCCGGAAGGCGATCCAGGCGCGCTGGGCCGCCGTGAACTGGGCCTTCCAGGTCGCCTTGGCGTCCAGCGGGCGGTCGTCCTGTTCGATGACCGACAGGGCCTTCTTGTAGGCGGCGTTGAGCTTCGCGTCGGCCGCCTCGAGGGCCTTGTGCAGGCAGGTTTGGGTCTCTGGCGTCGAGGTCGCGGCCCGGCACAGCTTGGCCGAAGGCTGGTCGGCCCGGGCGCTCGCGAAAGGAAGGGCGCAGGTCCAGAGCGCGGCGAGGGCAAGGATCCCGGTCGAGCCGGCCACGGTGAAGGGGTTCGAGGGCATCGCGGTCTCCCCGGAGGCGAATCAGGCCGGCGCGGATGCGCGGCCGGACCGTGGAACGCTGGCCGGAAAGGCATGAACACTTCTTTGGCATGCGGAACGCCCGGGCTGCCGGACTGGGCACGGCTCGATCTCGGCCTGCGCCACGCCGCGGTGCTCGACGGTCGCCGGACGACGTTCCGGGCCAATGTGCTGAACGCCACCGGGACGCGGTGCTGGACCGGGGTCGCCGCGTTCGGCACCGTCTTCCAGGGCGGCCCACGCACCTCCCTGCTGTCGATGTCGATCGACCTGTAGGCATCCGAGGGCGCGACCTCCTGCCCCGGCGGCGATGTTTCACGGGAAACACTGTCTTAAGTCTGCCGGCCCGAACCTGTGGCCCGGATGCCGTCGCCTTCCCGTGCGTCGCGCGCTAGCACGGCCGGGCATGACGGCATCGAACACGACATCCACTTGGCGTGACCAGAAGAACGCCAAGGCCCAGGCCCGGCTGGAGCGGGCCCTGCCCGCGATCTTCCCGCCGCCAATCCTGCACCATGCGCTGACGCGGCCGCTGATCCCGCCGACTCCGCGCTTGGCGGTGGAGAGCTACTGGCGCAACCACATCCTGCGGGCCGACCGGCTGGCCCGGGCCCTGGCCGCGCGCTCGGGGACGCCGGAGGGCTGGACCTGGCAGCTCGGTGAGGGCGGCGCCGGCGGCCGCCCGGCGAGCTTCCGGATCCCGCCCGCCCCGTTCCGCGAGCCGGCCTTCGCCCGCGGCCGCGGCGCCTGCTGCATCTGCGGCCAGCCGGTCTACCGGTTCGGTTGGCACCGCGACCTCTGGGGGCAGGGCGTGCCCAACGGTAAGGCCGCCTGGCACGCCGCCTGTGTCGCCGCCTGGAAGTTCTGGATCGCGCCGCACGAGCAGGTCCGCGTCCTGAAGCGCCATCAGGGGCATCGCTGCAAGGCCTCCGGTAAGCGGCTGCTGCGCACCGCGGAGGTGGACCACGCCGTGCCGCTCTACCGGGTCTGGCGCGAGCACCGCGACGCGCCCTGGCCGGAGCTGCTCGGCTACTGGGGCGCGCCGAACCTGCAGGTCGTCAACCGGACCGCCCACGTCCTGAAATGCCGGGACGAGGCGGCCGAGCGCTCGCAGACCCTGCGCCTCTCCCGGTACCGGGTCGTCGAGGACGAGTCCGGGTTCAGCGTGATCGAGGAGGAGTGAGCCGCCGGCTCAGCCGCGCGTCACCGCCTCCAGGCCGTGGGACAGGTCGGCCAGCAGGTCGTCCACGGCTTCCAGGCCGATCGAGAGGCGCAGCAGCCCGTCGGTGATGCCCGCGATGGCGCGCGCCTCGGGATCCATCGCCGCATGCGTCATGGTCGGCGGGTGCGCGATCAGGCTCTCGACCCCACCCAGCGATTCGGCCAGCGTGAACACCCGCAGGGTCTCCACCAGGGTCTTCACCGCAGCGCGGCCACCGACGAGCTCGAAACTCAGCATGGCGCCGAACCCGGCCTGCTGCGCCTTGGCGATGGCGTGGCCCGGGTGGGACGCCAAGCCCGGGTAATGGACACGGCTCACGGCCGGATGCGCATCCAGGAAGGCCGCGAGCTGGGCGGCGTTCTGTTGCTGGCGCTCCACCCGGACGAACAGGGTGCGGATGCCGCGCAGGGTCAGGTAGGCGTCGAGCGGCGAGCCGGTGACCCCGATCGTGTTCGCCCAGGCCGCGAGGCCGTCGCCGACCGAGGCCTCGGCGGCGATCACGGCCCCGCCGATCACGTCCGAATGGCCGTTGAGGAACTTGGTCGTGGAGTGGACGACGAGATCCGCCCCGAGGGCGATCGGCCGCTGCAGCGCCGGCGACAGGAAGGTGTTGTCGACCACGGCCAGGGCGCCGACCGCCTTGGCCGCATGGGTGACGCGGCGGACATCCACGACCCGCATCAGCGGATTGCTCGGGGTCTCGATCAGCACGACCTTGGGTGTCTGAGCCAGCGCTGCGGCCAGGGCGTCCGGGTCGGTCTGGTTGACGAACAGCACCCGGTACTGCCCGCGGGCGGCGCGGAGGCTGAGCAGCCGGTGCGTCCCGCCGTAGCAATCATGCGGCGCGACCAGCAGGTCGCCGGGACACAGGCTCGACAGGGCGAGATCGATGGCCGCCATGCCGCTCGACACCATGACGGCCCTGGCGCCGCCTTCGAGCTTGGCGATGGTGTCGGCGAGCTGGTCGCGGGTGGGGTTGCCGAGCCGCGAGTAATCGTAGGGCCCGGGTTGCTCGAAGGCGGGAAACTTGAAGGTCGTCGAGAGGTGGATCGGCGCGATCACGGCGCCGAAGGACGTATCCTGGGCCACCCCGTTGGTCGCCGCGATCGTGCGGGCATCGAGTCCCTCTGGCATCGGCTTGTCTTTCCTGCGCCGAAATTCGGACCGGCGCGCATGGCCGGCGGGTCGTCAGCGCGTTCTTTATGCCGAACGGAATAGGCTTTCAAGAGAACGAGCCGCGCGCCACCCGAGCGAACATATCCCGGGCCGGACAGGAGGCCGCTCCGTCTCCGGCGCGTCTCCGGTTTGCCGATACCCGGTGGCGCGGAGCCGTGGCGCCGTCACGGCAGGAATTCCAGCCGTGACAGCAGCCGGTTGCCGACCACGGCTTCGCCGACGGCCACGCTGCAGGTCATGCCCGCCGCGAGCGTCACCCCCGGCGGCACCGCGTCGATATGGATCCGGACGGGAATGCGTTGCGCCAGCCGCACCCAGGTGAAGACCGGGTTGACGGTCGGCAGGCCGAGATGGTCGCGGCTCTCGTTGGCATCGGCAATGCCGTGCCCGATGCTGTCCACGTGCCCGGAGATGGGCGGCTCGAAACCCATCAGGCGGATCTCGGCGCGCGCGCCGATCGTGATCCGGGACAGCTTGGTCTCCTCGAAATACGCGGTGATCCAGAATCCCTCCGCATCGATCACCGAGACCCGCGTCGCGCCGGCCGTCGGATAATCTCCCGGCCGCAGCCGGAGGTTGGTGACGTAGCCGTCCACAGGTGCCCTGATCGTGGTGCGGTCGAGGTTGACCTCGGCGACTTGGGCCGCGGCGTCGTGATCCGCACGCGCGATCGCCGCCATACCGTTGGCCTGCTCGACCGCTTCGGAGGCCACCATACCCGGGCTCAGCTGGTTGCGCCGGTGTGCCGCTGCGGTTTTCAGCGCCGCATCCTCGCGCCTGGCCAGGACCACGGCCTGTGCGCTGTCGAGCGCCAGCCGGAAGCGGTGCGGATCGATGACGTAGAGGATGTCGCCCCGATGGACGAACTGGTTGTCGACGGCGCGCACGTCGACGACCGTACCCGAGATCTCGGGGGTGACCCGCACCACCTCGGCGCTGACTCGCCCGTCGCGCGTCCAGGGCGCGAGCATGTAGGTACGCCACAGCGCGGCGAGCAGCAGCACCGTCGCTGCGGCGACGGCGAGGGTCAGCGCGGGGTGGAGCAGGCGCTTCAGGACCGTCATGGCGGCACTCAGACGAGGAGGATGAGAAGCGCGACCGTCGCGAGCAGCAGCGCGAATTCCAGCAGCGCGGGATGCCAAGCGAAGCGCAGCACCCCGGCCCGGTCCAGGACGGCCCGGCGCGCGGCGAAGAGCGGGAGCGCCGCGACGAGGTAGACGAGGATGGGCGGCAGGTAGACGCCCCCGATCGCGACCTCGCTCAGCATGGCGCGCTCCGGTGGTGGTCGAAGGACCAGTCCGGATGCGCGTCGAGCAGCACCGCCATGTCGGTCAGGCAGGCGGCGACCCGATGCGCCGCCGGCCACGCGTTCGGATCCTCGATCGACCGCGCGGCGATCTCGGCCGCCGCCGCCGCGAGAATGTCGCGCGCTTGCCGGCGGGGATCGTGCGGGAGGAGCAGGCGGAAGACGAGCAGCGTCACGAAGACCGCGGCCACCCAGCCGAACGCCTGGTTCAGGAAGGCTGGCACGCTGAACGCCATCGAGTTGGTGGCGCCGACGAGGGTGTTGAACGCAACCCCATAGGCCAGCCCGGCCGGCGCGTGCCGCAGAAGGGTGGTGGCGTAGAGGCCCGCCATCCAGAACGGCGCGATCACCGCGACCAGCAGCGGGAAACCCTGCACGCCCGGCATCAGGCCGAAGGTGCAGACGAAAGCGGCCGGCACGGCGAGGATCGTCCCGGTGATGAACGCGACGGCGCCCGCTGCCGGGTTGCCCGTCATGGCAAGGAGGACAGAATAGGGGGCGAGGATGAGCAGCAGGAGCGACCAGTCGTTCCAGCCGGTCGCGATCCCGCAGGCGCCCGCGAGCAGGATCGCCAACGCGGAGCGCAGGCCGTTCTCCGTCGCTGCCCCCCAGTCCCGATGGAAGCGGAACGCCCGGTCCGGCGCCGGGGGGCTCTTGTGCGTTCGTACCAGGGCCGACAGCGCCGACTCGTAATCCCCGACGAATGCAACGAGCCGGTCGAGCGCGATCAACGTGGGGGCTGTTCCGGGATCCCCAGTTTCGGCGCGGCCGACGCGCGCCTGCAGGGCGTCGCGCAACGCGGTGATCCGTTCGAGGGCCTCATCGAAATGTCGAGCTTCCAGCGCGCACAGGATCCGCGGGAATTCAGCGACGACGTCGCGGTGCGCGGCGGCGAGATCCGGCGGCGCCCGCCGCTCGACGGCGTGCAGGTCCGACGTGCCCAGTACCGCACCGAACAGGGCCGCGACGGTCTCCTATTAAGCGAACACGGTCAATCCGTACTGCGGCCTATGGGTTAATCGCGCCCGCACAGGCAGAGGCTCACGGAGGCTACCCATCGCGAACCAGGGACCCTGGCAGATGGGAAACCACCCATTGTCGCGGAACTCCAATCCCAGGACCCGCGCATGGTGTGGCCTGCGGGCGCGGCCATGCTCGCAAAGCCCAGACGCGGCGGTTTCGGTGCGACGCCGGCAAAGGGGTGGTTGACATGGGAATGCGGGGCATCTTATACGGCGCCTCCCGACGCGGTGCCCAAGCAAAGGCGAGCCGGTCGGACGGACTTTCCGAAGATCTCAGTAGGACTTGACCGGGGCAGCCTGGTGGTTTACTGGTCTCTTCAAGGTACTGGCGCAGGTCAGTTCCGCTCTTTGACAAGTGAATACGAGAAAGAGAAGCGTGGACGGCGCTCGTCCTTGCGGACCCGACGTGAGTTGGGTCGTCAAGAGGATGCGAGCTGTCATGCGCTTTTTGGAAGCTCACACGGTTCGGGTGGAAACGCCCGGATCAATGTGAGCCTTCGTCAAGATGACGTGATCAGCTTTGATCAATCTCTTCAACGTGAGAGTTTGATCCTGGCTCAGAGCGAACGCTGGCGGCAGGCTTAACACATGCAAGTCGAGCGGGCACTTTCGGGTGTCAGCGGCGGACGGGTGAGTAACGCGTGGGAAC
>NZ_VRVA01000064.1:0-32302 GCF_008039945.1 Methylobacterium sp. WL64 | reverse complement strand
GGCCACTACGGCGAGGGCCTGACATGCCCCTTGGCGGCCCGGAGCATGGCACTATCCGCACTGCCGGACATGGTTCGAGATAGGATGCCGGTCGGCGACCAAGGCACGTTCCGGGTGATCGTCCGCGACGAGAATGGCATGGAGATCTACACCGCGACGCTCACCCTCGTCGGCGAGTGGAAGGTCACCCCTCCATCCTCCTAGATTGTGTCGCACCAGCCGACCGTATCGGCGCAGCTCGCCCGCCCCCGGCATGCCGAAGCAAGGGCAGTCGCATCAAGCCAGCTGCTCGGAAAACCAGGCGGCCTGGCTCGTTCAAAAGTTTGACCCCCGATCCATTGACGCGCAACATGGCGCGTCCTGACGAGGGACACTCACCGGCTCGGACGGAAGTCATTCTCCCCCAAGGCTTGTGTCCGATCCGGTGGGCTCTTCTACAGGCGCTGGACCATGGGCTGCCTCGCGATCGGGGAGGGCAGTTCGCTGGCGCCCCAGATCTACAGCTTCAGGGGGAACCGGGCAGCGTAGTCCTCGCGCAGGGCAGCGAGCTTGCCTTGCAGCTCAATCACCCTCACCCGCTTTGACACCGCAATATCTCGTATCGCTATGGCCTCTGGTTGATCGGACAGGGCTAACGCTGCCCCCGCCAGCTCATTCGCCATCGCCTCGGTGGCGATGATGTCGTGCGAGAGGATGCCCATCAACTCCAGCATGGTCTTGCGCATGTCCGAGCTGCTCATGCCTTCACTGGATGCGCCAGCAGGATCGCCGATTTGACCGCGGCTCGCTTGCTCCCGGCTTTGGCAGTTGGCTCTTTGAGAACGGCTGATGCGTGGCGATCCGCGCGCACAGTCGCGGTGAGGTCGACGATCCATCCGGAAGCCAGCTCGAACGGGCCAGTCCTCGGATTGGCGAGCACTGCGTCGACCACAGCGCTCACTTGCGCGTCGGTGACCTCTTTCGATTTCAGGAGGTCGGACACGGTCGGGTTGCTGGCCATGCCGGAGAGCTACAGCGGCTCCCCTACCCCGTCCATAAGGCTCGTTCGCATAGCGCCTTGATCAAGGCAGATGCGCAACCCCACGCGCCACGACGATAAGGAATGCGGACAGGAGCAGTACGGCGGCCGTCGCCAGCTTAGCGCGGGGCAACTAAGAATTTTCCTCGGTCATGAACAGCTTAGCTAGGGCGCACCGGCCGGGCGGCCACATCATCACGGCTCGCGCGGCCTTGCGCAGAACCCAACCGCTCCGCGGCTGGTTAGGGGCGTAAATAAGCAGTGCCGCATCGAAGCAGCAAGCTATGGTACTAGCACCGTAGTGACGCACGGGCATACAGCGATGCCGTGGTACCGAAGCACGAAGCTGCAGGCCTTAATGCCTACGAGAGCAGCCGTTTTGATCGCAGATGTAGGTGCCTGTCTCGGCCTGCATGACACAAGGGCGCGGAGGCGTCGGGATCTCAACACGGCGATCATGTTCGACCCACCGCTTCACGAAAGCCGCAGAACAGGACGGCAGGGGTGTGATCGCTCCAGCGGAGCTCGACGCCATCACAACGGCCGCGACCGCGACAAGACCTGTTAAGCGCATCGTCCTCTCCTCTGTTGTACCTGCGCGATCACGCCACCGGCGGCTTGCCGTGTTTGGCGAGCACATCGTTGATGGCCTCGGTCATCACGTCCTGCAGCGTCACCTCGCGGTCAAGGGCGACCATCTTAAGGGCCTTCCACGCCTCGGGCCTCGCGCGGACCAGGATCCCGCGGCGGCCGTCCGGCTGGCGCTTGCCGCGCGGAGCCTTCACCGCGGCCGTCTCTGCCTGCGCGGCCTCTTCCATCACGGCGAGCGACGCGGCGGCGGGCGCCTCGACGGCCTTCGGAGCCAGGCGAGCGCCGAGGTTGGCGAACGAGGGCTTCTTGCTCACTTCTTCGATCCCTTGATGCCGAGAGCGCGGCGGGTCTCCTGCCACAACTCTGAAACTTCACTGGCAGCGGCACTGCCCGGCTCGAACTCGCCGACGGCCTGACCGCTGGCGAGCGCATGCGCGAACGCGGCCCGGGTCGTGATCTGCCCGGCCCAGGGCGTCGCGCTCATAGCGAACAGCGCCTCACGAGCCTCGGTCACGACGTGCGCCGGCTGGACGCCTCGCCGGGGCGGCGCCGAATTGATGACCGGCAGCACCGGCTTGCCGATCGCGCGGGCCATCTCCAACGTGGCCGCCACCGCAGCGATGTCGAAGACGGCTGGCCGGAACGGGATCACGGCAAGGTCGGCCACGCGCATGGCGGCGGCGATGTCGGCCGTGTTGTGCGGTGGGGTGTCGACGAAGCACCAGCCGATCCCATCCTTGCGTGCCGCCTCGATAGTATCGGGCAGATCACGGGCCTCACACTTTACCAGGACCGGCGTCTCGGCCTGGCGCAGCTCGTGCCAGAGGGCGAGACTGCCCTGCGGATCGGTGTCGATCAGAAGGGCCGGCGCCTTTGGGGCATCGGCGTAGACGGACAGGTGGGCGCACAAGGTGCTTTTGCCGCTGCCGCCCTTTCGGCTGGTGAAGGCCACAACTCGCAATGTCCGTGCTCCCGTGTCTCGCCATCACCGTGCGGGCGCAGCATGAAACAGCCGTTAACCGCTGCCTCGCTGCCGACTCATCTCAGCAGCGCCGTGCGGTCGTTCGAGTGCATCGGCGTAGCGTGCTAGCACCATAGCGGCGTGTCTTGCTGCGGAGATGCTGGTGTGGCACTCTCGTGAACGCAATACAAGTCCTGTTATCTTGCGTTGGAGAGCTGCACGATGGTTGGCGGCTTCCCCACCATGCCTCCGCTACCGCCCACCTTTTGGGAGTTGCAGGAGCGTCAGGACGAGCGAGCGTGGGAGAACCTTGTTGCCGAAGTGCAGCGGTTCAACGGGGATCTCCCCAAGGGCATGGTCATGTTGGTGACCACAAGCCTCGACCCGACCTTCTACGTTGTGACCATGAGGCGAAGTGGATCTTACGTCATTTTGGACGGTATCGACGGCGACGGGCACAGCGGACGAGTGCTGCAGCACGTATCGCAGCTGAGCATACGGATGCAGACTGTTCCCAAGGCCGAACAGCGCGAACGCGGGGTGTTCGGGTTCATTGAGCACGGACAAGGCCAGTGACATCTGTCCTCGTACCAATCGCCCAGCCCGTCGAGGCGCTACCGCCGGCGCAGGCCGACGACGACGCGCAGATGGTACGGCTGTGGCTGTCTCGATCGTCAAGCCCGAACACCCGCCGGAACTATGAACGCGAGGCGCGGCGCTTCCTTGTCCATGTCGGCAAACCGCTCGGGTCGGTGCGGATGGGCGAGCTGCAGGACTACCTCGCCAGCCTGCCCGGGTCGTCCGCCACGGTGGCACTCGCGGCCTCGGCGCTGAAGTCGCTGCTCACCTTCGCCCAGGAGGTCGGGTTCCTGCGGTTCAACATCGGCGCGGCCGTGAAGGTGCCGCCGATCAAGAATACCCTGGCCGAGCGGATCATGTCCGAGGCCGATGCCCTGCTGATGATCCGGCAGGAGCCCGTCATGCGAAACCGCGTCCTGCTGACCGTGCTCTACGGCGGCGGCCTGCGCATCTCCGAGGTCTGCGACCTGCGGTGGCGGGATCTCGCAGTCCGCGATGAGGCTGGACAGGCGACGGTGTTCGGCAAGGGCGGGAAGACCCGAGTCGTGCTGCTGTCGGCCGCGACGTGGAAGGTGCTCACAGCTCTGCGGGGCGAAGCGACGGCCGATGCGCCCGTCTTCCTTTCGCGGAAGGGTGGGGCGCTCGATCCAAGCGCGGTCCACCGGGTTGTGAAGGCGGCCGCGGCGCGCGCCGGTCTCGGGCCGGAGGTCTCCGCGCATTGGCTCCGGCACGCCCACGCCTCGCATAGCCTCGATCGCGGCGCACCGATCCATCTTGTGCAGGCGACGCTCGGGCACGCATCGGTGGCGACGACAGGGCGCTATCTACATGCACGGCCAAGCGAAAGTAGCGCTCGGTTCTTAGGGGTGTAGCGACCTACATCGCAACGAACGAACAAAACTAGTTCAGTAGGTTGATAGCAGCGTAGCAAAGCACCGCGCTGCATCGGTGCTAGCTTCACATCGCTCAGCTGGTCCACCCAGCATCAATCCTCGGGCGTGACACAGGTCCCCATGAAGGCCTTCCGAGCCGGACCCTTCAACTTCTGATCCGCGGCCTGTTGGCGGCAGCGTGCAAGCACCTCCGGATCGACGACATCGGCGGCCTCCTCACCTTGGGATGATGCGCTGGAGGCGTTCTCATCATCAGGCTCCGGCCGGCCCTGTGCGGTTCCCACGGAAGGAAGACAGGTTAGGGCGGTCAAGGCGGCTATAAGCGCGAGGGTGGGTCGCATGAATATCCGGCTGGTTTGGCACGTCGGTCGGGCATCGTGGATGCAGTCTGAGGCGAAGGTACGGCTCCCCGACTTCGCTGCGATAATGGATCCGTCCGGCCACCGGGATCCGCAGATGGTGATTGGCGATACATGCCAGGGTTACGCCCTCTCAGGGTACAGCCATTCTGTCTTTCTATTAGGGGTACGAGGCGCCAGGAGTCCCAATCTCGGACTAGCGGCTCGTCCTGTCAGCGCAAAACGTCTGCGCAACAACGCCATTGAGGAGCAGCCAGTAAGTCAGATCTATACATCTGATAACCACCATAGACTACTTCGATCGAACATAGTAATTGTGTATACAAAATAATATCATTTTTTAACTGACATTTAACTTACGACAACAATGATCGCCCATACTATAGGGGCGATTTATGGTTAGCGTTTCGACCGAGAACTACTATGCCATGGTTCGAGCGGCTCAGCTTCAGGCAGCTCGAACGGGCTTGCCTACGGATAACAAGCAACCTGTGTCCGTCGCGGTTCAAGAGCAGGCCCCACCACCGGCTCCCCCCAATCCCAACGCAACTGTCAGTCGGATCGTCGACGTGCTCGTCTAGGATCCTCGACATGGCCCCAATGCGCCTTCACATGTAGCGGCCTTCAGGACCGCTATCGAGCACTGAAGAAGCGATCAATAGCGGTCGACGAACAGTGGCAACCCCTGCGCACGCGGCACTGCGGTCGGCTTGTAAGACGGGTGCGTTCAACACCTGCCTTGCCATTGCCCCCCGCACGCGTCGGGCAGAATGTAGGTGACGGGGCGTCCCAGCGTCTGGGGCAAAGCATGACTCACGATGACTTGAAGCCAACCGCAAGAACCACACAGATCGATAGATGCCACTTCGTTAGCCGAATAAAAATCAAATTATATACTAAAGTACGGTCTGTATAATTTTGAATACAATCAATTACGCGTTATAGGCATCCACCGTTCATATTTTTTTAATACATATCCGGAATTCTTACCTTGAGTTGCGTCCAGCATCTTCGAATGCTGATCTGCCGCGCTGACGTACTAAAACCATCAAATGACGGTCTCTTGCAATGCTCGGTACGAGGTCGAGAACAGACAATTCCGACCGACAAGGTCGCGCGCAATCCCATGGCGCGCAAGTGCTGCCGGATCCGGAGCCCTTGCTCGGGCGCGTGCTGCTCGCCAGCGGCGATGAGGTCTCCTGTAGTGCGGTTCTGTCATCGCCTCTGCAAGGTGAGATCTTCGTCGAAGCCAAGGCGACGCCGGGTGAAGTCGTCGTCTGTGCTCTCGACGGTGTCGGCATTCTGGTCGGCAAGGTCACGGAGGTCCTACCCGCAGGCTTCACTGTCGACTTCATGGTCAAGCGCAACCATCGCGAAAGAGTCGCCGCGCGTCTGGAATGGCACGTCGTCCAAGCCGACCGATCCGCACAGCTGCGTCGTGCACCCCGTCTCGTCCCATTCGACCGTTCCGTCGAAGTTCGCCTCGCCGAGACTGTCGTCTTCGCGGGGACGATCCTCAATATCTCGATATCCGGCGCTAAAATCACGTTGCGCCCCAATCCCGGGCTGTTCGTCGGCGCGCTTGTCCGCATCGGATCACGCCTCGCCACCGTTGTCCGCGCGATCGAGGGCGGCATCGCCGTCCAGTTCGTCGAGCCATTCCCCGCGGACAACTTCGACGAGCGGATACGGCCATGATCGCATCGCGTTTAAGCATACCATTTGGCCTTTGGATGCCTCGCCTGGTTGTACCCCGCTCGCTGCGCATGATCGGTCATGGCCGGCGCCTGCGCCTGTCGGCGCTTGCCGTCGGCATCATCATCCCCGCCTTCTTCGGACACACGCTATGGTCGCATCGCACCCTCGAATTCATCGACGCTGAACGTGAGGTCGCCAACACCGCCCTCACCCTGAAGCACCACGCTGCCCGCACCATCGAGATCACCGACGAACGCCTGCAGATTATCGCCTCCCTCGTCGCGCTCCATGCTCATGATTTGGGATCCGAGGCGATGCACATCGCCTTGCGCAAGCAGCTTGCCCGGACGCACGACCTTGGCAATATCGTCGTCACCGACCCCGATGGCCGCGCGGTGGCCGAGGCCGCCGTCTTCCCAGTCCGATCCCTCGACGTGCACGAGCGGGACTACTTCCAGAAACTGCGTGGACAGATCGATGACGGTTTGGCCATCGGTCGTCCGGTCATCGGAAGCTTGAGCGGTAAGCCCATGCTGCCGATCGCCCGCCGCCTGGTCGGGCCGGACGGCGCATTCATCGGCGTGGTTCAAGCTATGCTTGATATCGCGTCGTTCCAGGCCGTCTACGACGCCGTCGACAACGAACCGGGCGCGATCCTCAGTCTATGGCGCGCGGACGGCACTCTGCTCGTACGCTCGCCGCATGCCTCGGAGACGATCGGCCGAAACTTCGCCACCTCGGACAGCTACCGCCACCATGCTGCTGTAGGTGATACCAAACCGTTCTGGGCGACCGGCCTCACCAGCGGGAACGAGCGTGTCATCGCGCACGGTTTTGTGGAGGGCTACCCGCTCTATGTCGCGGTCTCGTTGTCGAAAGATGAGGTCCTTGCCCCATGGCGCCGCTTGGCCCTGACCCAAGGGGTTTTGGGCGGTGGGCTCGCACTGGTCCTTGTCAGTGCCCTCCTCCTTCTAGCTCGTGAGACCGAACGGCGTCAGGTTGCCAGCATGCAGATCCGACTGCTCGCCGACAACGTCGCAGACGTGTTCGTACTGGGGGGTCTGGATAAGCTCCCGCTCTACGTATCTCCCGCCGCCCGGATCGTGCTGGGCTACGAGCCGGGGGACCTCGTCGGGCGTGACCCGGTCGAACACCTTCACCCCGACGATCGAGCGGTTTTCGCCGAGCACTGGGCCAAGCTCGGGGATAAGGAGTCGCCCGGGACCTGCCGCGTGCGCCACCGCCATGCGGACGGGCACTACGTCTGGATCGAAGCATCGGTCAGCTTGATGCTCGACCCGAACGACGGTTGTGCAACAGGGTACGTCGCCGCTTTGCGCGACGTCACGGCCCACCGCGAGACGGAGGAGCGGATGCGGCACATGGCGCTGCACGATGCGCTGACCGGCCTACCCAACCGGGCGTTGTTGCTCGACCGCCTGGACCACGCCATCGCCTACGCTGGCCGCGTCCATAGTTCCTTCGCCGTGATGGCTTGCGACCTCGACCGGTTCAAGGCGATCAACGACAGTCTCGGCCACCCGGCGGGCGACGCCCTGCTCCGCGTCGTGGCCGAGCGGATGCAGGCGGTCGTACGATCCTACGACACCGTCGCTCGGCTAGGGGGCGACGAGTTCGCGATCGTGCTTCCGCATCTCGCCGAGCCGTGTTCCGCCAATGCCATCGCCAACCGTCTGATCGCGGCGGTGAGCGAGCCGATCGACCTCGATGGACACAAGGTCGAGATCGGCGTCAGCATCGGGTTTACGGTCTGTACCGGCGGTGACGTTGGTGCCGACGAGTTGTTCAAGCGCGCCGACATCGCACTTTACGAGGCCAAGGCGGCGGGGCGAAGCACCTCTCGTGAGTTCTGTGCCGAAGCGGGCGCCCGCATCGCCACACACGGCCAACTTGGTCTCGACATGAAAGAGGCGATCCGGCGCGGGGAGTTCCGGCTCGTCTACCAACCGGTCGTGCAAGCTGACACAGCGACCGTCGTCGGGTTCGAGGCGCTGATGCGCTGGCGCCATCCGGTTCGTGGTGAGATCTCACCCGCCGTCTTCATCCCCGTAGCCGAGGAGACCGGACTGATCGTGCCGCTCGGCGTCTGGGCGTTGCAGGAAGCCTGTCGTGAGGCGATGCATTGGCCTGCGCACGTTCGCGTCGCCGTCAACGTCTCGGCCGTGCAGCTTCGGCGTGAGGGTTTGGAGACGGCGGTGTTGGCCGCTTTGGCCGCCAGTGGGCTATCGCCTAATCGGCTCAAGCTGGAGGTGACCGAGAGCGTGCTGATGCAGGATGCCGACGCGGCTCTGGCTTGCCTACACCGGCTCCGTGGTTTGGGCGTCCTCATCGCCCTCGACGACTTCGGCACCGGCTACTCATCCCTGAGCTACCTGCGCCGCTTCCCGTTCGACAGGTTGAAGATCGACCGCGCCTTCATCCGTGACATCGCCGACCCGGATGCGGCTGCGATCGTGCGGGCGGTGGTTAGCCTTGGTGAGCGCCTTGGCATGGGTATCGTTGCCGAGGGTGTGGAGACCGCCGAGCAGCTCGACCTGGTCCGCCAGGAGGGGTGCCACGAGGTACAGGGCTTCCTGTTCAGCAGACCGCTCCCTGCCGACGAGGCTCTGGCGTATCTCCAGCTGCCGAGTGCGTTGGTGGCGGCATGAGCGGCTTGGGTGACGACGCGACGGTCGTTCGATCGACCAAAAACGCTGCAGCCATCGACCTTTCGATCCTATCGGGCCGCGTGATGGTCGAGGGCGGACCCGAATACCCCTGCCGAGCGCAGATCGACGACCTCGACGCGATCGCGATCCAGACGCAAGCGCCGGGTCACCCGCGTGATGTCGCGGTATGCTACCTCGACAAGATAGGAGCCTTGCCGGGTCGGATTGGCATAACGGATGCGGAAGGGTTCACCCTCCATCCGACACTCAGTGCTGAACGCCGAGCACGCATCACCGTACGGTTGGCGTGGCATACGTCCCGAGCGGCATGGACAGCCGAACAACGGGCAGCACTGCGGATCGTACCCGAGTACCGCGACGTGATCGTGAGCTTGCCCGAGGAGCGCAGCCTTCAAGGATTGATCCTCGACGTATCGAGGACTGGGGCAAAAATCCAATTGCCGTTTGCCACCACTACGGCAGTCGGAACGTCCGTGACGGTGGGGAAGCGCTATGCAAGCGTGGTGCGGGTCGAGGACACAGTGATCGCGGTGAAGTTTCGGCTGCCATTCGGCGAGGGCACGTTCAACACGAGCATCCGACTCTGAGACGGAGGGTGGATCTCGCGCAACATTGCTCGGTCCTATGCGCCAAAGCCAGGCTTGCAACGCGACAATCGAACCCAGGAAAGCGCTGGCAGATGAGACTGCGGCCTCCTTTGCGAGAGTTCTTGGCAGTGCCTCGATGGTAGTGTTGCGGTCGGCTAGTAAACCTCAGCTCTAGGTAACGGACCGGGCCGTCCACTCGTTGCCAGTCAGCTCGGGGCCGATGAGACACAGCACGCCGTTGCTGACCGTGGCTCGGCCCTGTGCGACCCAGCGCTGCCAGTTCGTGAAGGCGTCAGCCCTGCTACATCGCCTTCTGCCGCTGCTGCGCCTGCCAGTCGGCGATGAACGCCTCGATCTGGCCGGCAAGCTCCTTGTCGGCCGGCATTGGCGACTCGCGCAAGCTGGAGACCATCGCGCCGAAGGACGGCCAGTCGGCGGCCATCTCGTTCAGACCGAGCACGATCTGGCGGCCTAGGTCGGCGTCGGACAGACGGGCCAGGCCGCTGAACCGGGGGCTGGCCTCCAGCCGGGCGATCTTCGCCTCGATCTCCTTGATCCTCATGACAGCCTCGCCCTCAGATCCCGGTAGTACGTGGCGACGTCGTGGGTGCAGTGCCGGATCCGGGCAATGAGATGCTGCTCCTGCGGATCCTCGGCTGCGTCCCACTCGTCCATTAGTTCGTCGATGCCGCCGGCCTTGATCGACGACCTGTGCAGGCGATCGAACAGCGCCAGCTCGGCTTGGTCATAGGACAGGTGGTCGAACCGATCGGTGCCGCGCTTCGCTTCCAGGCGCGCGATGCGGGTCTCTATCTCGCGGATCCTCATGCTCCCTGTCCCTCCAGTGCGGCGAGGCGGCGGTGCAGGTCGGCAGCCGTGATCGCCTCGATGTGGGCGGATACCGCCTTGCCGATATCGGCGGCCTCAGACGGGGTGACTTCTCCGGAGGACACCGCCCGAAGCAGCGCCTCGGTGGCCTTGGGCAGATCCTCGGCTGTCTCGATCACTGGGAGGTCGAAGGTGATGGAGCGGTCGCGCTTGGGCGACAGCAGCCGGTCGAGGCACAGCTTCATCGCGCCGCCGTCGCCGGCCAGCGCCTGCTCGATGGCCTTGCGGGACAGGGCTTCAGCCTCGCCCTCGAAGATGGCTTCCAGGGCCAGCGTGGAGCGGTTGCGGGAGCCGCGGGGGCGCCCGGCTGGGTTGCCGGACTGGCCGGGCTCGAACTGGGTTTCTTCCTTCGGCATCACGCAGATCCGGTCTGGGCGGTCCTGTAAACAACAGGAAAATTACAGGACGACAGTATCACAACGTAGTTCATGGCGCCGGCTCCGCAGGGGTTGCTTCGGCTTCTCCGATCCCGTGCCATGCCATCTCGAGCACGATTGCCCGCCAACCGGCATGGCTCATGTCCGCCTCCGCGATCTCCACCTGAAGAGCGACGAAATCCTCGTCCGGGTTGGTGGCATGGAGCGCGTGGCCAATGCGGCGCAGTTCGGCCCGGCAGGCGGTGCCGATGGGGTCTGCCACGATGCCCTGCACGTCGAGGGTGTCCGTGGCCGCCGGAGCTACGGTGTCGACCCACGGCCGGCCCTTGGTCCAGCTCGAGTTAGCAGCAGTGCTGCGCTCGCGCTCGCCCTTCACGACGATGCGCAGGAGGGCGTCGGCGGCAGCTTCGATGGGCATAGCAGGTGGGGTCATCATAACCCCTCCATCGCAGCCATCTCTTCGTCGGTGGCGGCGACGGCGCTGCACCACTGGTAGTGGACCGGGATCGGCATGCTGAAGCTCGGCACGATATAGCTTCCGAGAGCGTCGCGCCGGACCTCCCGGCCCTGGTCGATCAGCAGGCCGTCGTCGAGCAGGCGCCGCAGGGTCTTCGGTGAGCAGCCCGGGGGCTCGCCACAGCCGACCCTGTCCAAGGCCCGCCGCTCGGCAGAGGTGCGGCCCGGATGGGGCATGCGGTCGGGATCGGATTTGCAGGACATGGTGTGGGCTCCTCTCAAGCGGCATCGTCGGGGGTGTGGGTTCCGGCCTTGTCCCAAGGGCGGCTGTGCTGGCGCGCCGGCAGCAACGGCACCTTGTCTCGGCGGCTGATGCGCGCTGCGATGCGTTGGGCGTCGGGTCCGGAGGGCGCGGGGCGGCGGTCGGTGATGCTGCCAGCCTCCAGGCGCTCGATGAACCAGTTGCCGGATATGCGGGCGACGCGGACACCGGAGGCGCTGGGCTGGGTGCGGTCGCGAGGGAACGGGATGACTTTTCCCATTGTCAGCTCACAGGGTTCGGGGCGGGTCAGGGTGGTCGCGATGGAGAGGGTCTGCGCGCCACCACTCGCTATGGCGACGGCGTAGCGGGTGGCTCGATCCATGATCTCTTGAACTTGGGCGTCTGAGGCGGTGGTCATGGGTGGACTGGTGCGCAAGGCCGTCGCCGCGATCGTGGCTACCGACGGCCCGCCCCTGACGCCCGCGCCTGCCACTCCTGCAGTCGCCATGCCGATGGCCGCCTGAGATGGGCGACGTCCACCACCTCCCGCTCCGCAACCTGCCGCCCGCACCGCCGGACTGCTCGGCCATCCGAGCCTGGGAACTGCTGCGGGCCGGGGCACGGGCCACGCACGCTACGCTCGGCGAACTCGTCGCGATGCTGGATGCCGGCGCGCCGCCCGCGGACGTGTTCGCGCAGATCGACATCCTGAATACCCAACTTGCCGCCTGCGGATCGTGCGTGACCTTCTTGAAGGCCACGGACGCCCCGCCGAGCGCCGCTTAGAGGAGCCGGCCATGGGCGGCGGACAGACTTCCACACAGAATTCGACCCAGGTGGCGACGAAGACGCCCTATGCGCCGGCGGTCCCCGGCTTGCAGCAGTCGCTGACGGATGCGCAGACCCTCTATCAGTCGGGCGTCGGCAGCCAGATCTACGGCGGTCAGCGGGTCGCGGACTTCAGCAACGACCAGTCGGCCGGCATCCAGAGCACCCGGGACCAGGCAGCCTCGGACAACGCCGGCGCCCTCGGTACCAGCTATCTGCAGGGCATCCTGGGGTCGAACGGGATCTCAGCGACGACCCAGCAGGGCCTCGGCATGCTGGGTCGTCGCTGAGGCCAGCACGGCACGCCTGTCGAGCTTGGCGGACCAGATCGGCAGCGCCTCAAACCCGATCAATCAGACGGCCAATGCGTTCATGTCGGGTTCGCGCGACCTGACGACGGTCCCGCAGTTGCAGGGCCTGTTCGACAAGTCGCAGCAGATGTCGGTGGCCGAGAAAAACCTGTCCGGCGTGGCGTCCGGCCAGTACCTCGACCCCACGACGAACCCCTACGTGCAGGCGCTCGTCGACACCTCGAGTCGGAATGCGGCCAACGCCGTGAAGGAGTCCTATGCCGCCTCTGGCCGGTATGGCTCGGGCAACTTCGCGGGGGCCACGACGAAGGCCGTCAACGACACCAACACCGCCCTGTACGCCAACCAGTACAACCAGGAGCGGGCCAACCAGCTATCCGCCAACTCGATGATCGACAGCGCCCGCCAGGCCGCATCCAGCGCCGGGCTTGGGATCACCAACGCGATCTCGGGCGTGCAGTCGACGAACAACCAGCAGCGTCTCGCGGGTGCCGGCCTCGGTCAGGCGCAGCAGGCGGCTCAGGCTGGTGTTCTTGGCCAGGTGTTGGGTGGCGACCAGTTCAACAGCAACCTCGGCGTGACGAAGGCCAACGGGTTCATCGGCGCCGGGCAGCAGGGTCAGACCCAAGCCCTACAGGCCGCCGGCCTCCTGCCGTCCGTCGACGCGCTCCGGTACGCGCCGGCGAGCAACCTGCTTCAGATCGGCGGCCTTCAGCAGCAGCAGAACCAGGCGGGGCTTGATGCCGCGCAGCAGCGCTTCCAGGAGACCCAGCAGGTGCCGTGGCAGGCTCTGGGTCAGTACGCCTCCTATCCGTTGGCGATCGGCAGCCAGGGCGGCACGACGGTCTCGCAGGGCACCTCGCAGACCAAGACCTCGGGTGTCAGCCCCCTGCAGTCGATCCTCGGCATCGGCACGTCGCTGCTGGGCCTCGGACCCGGCAGACAGTGACGGCGCCGATCGTCAGCCGCGCTGCCGGCATGACCGAGCGACTGGCCACCGACATCAACGGTGCGTTCGGCCCGGCCGTCAGCCCGCAGGCCGCCACCGACACCTTCGCGGCTATGCGCCAGGTCCCGAACCAAGCCATCGGCGCGGCCGTAGATGGTGCCCAGGCGCCCGTGAGTGCCCGGCCGGTCCTCGGGATGATCGACACCCGCCTGCAGACGGCCCGGGGTGCCGAGGAGACTGTGCTCCGGCGAGCCCGAGACATGCTCGCCCATACCGATCCGGAAACCGGCTGGACGACCATCGCCGATAACCCGCGGATCCTGCACAACGTGAAGCAGGAGATGGATCGGGTCATCAACTACGGTGACCCCGGCCTTGGTGTGGCCCCTGGCGCTCTGGCCCGGAAGGACAGTGCCGCCCAGACCGTGCGCGGGCACCTCAACGACCTGCTGCGCGACCAAGTGCCGAACTACGGCGCGGCCAACGACGTGTCGGCGGCGCTCGCCCGGCGCATGGAGGCTGTTGAGCAGGGCTCGCAGCTCCTCCGGTCCGGTCAGGGTGCGACGCCGCCCGCCGACCTCGCCCGTCAGCTCGCCGGTATGACCCAGGGCGAGCGGGACGCCATGGCGATCGGCACCCGCGGCGCGATCGATCAGGCCGTCGGCACCCGGCGCAATGACCTCGTGGCGATGCAGGGGCTTCTGCAGGGTGAGGGCGGGTGGAATGCCGCCAACCTCGCCCAGCTTCATGGCCAGGCGCCGGTCGACCGCGTCGTCGGCGCGGTGAACCGGGAGGCGGCGTTCGACCAGGCCAACCGCCGGATCGTCGAGGGCTCGCAGACGGCGCAGCGCAATCAGGCCGCCAAGCGGGTCGCGCCCCGGACGACGCTGGGCGACGACTTCGGCGGGACGGTAGCCGGCGCGATCGGCGGGCCTCAGGGCTGGGCGCTGGCGCAGGCCGGGCGCGTGGCGAAGGCCGGGATCAACGCGGTCGGCAAGTCGGCCGACATCGCCCGCAACCGCGAATTGGCTGACGCCGTGACGATGACCCAGGGCGACCGGCTGAACGCGCTACTGGCGGCGCTGGAGGCGCGCGGGGTGACGCAGCAGCGTGCGGCGGCTCTGGGCGACATCGCGGTCCGCGGTGGCCAGGCGGCGCTGCTGTCCCAGTCGGATCGGGCCCGGCCTTACCTTCCGGCCGCGTACTTGCCGCTTCGGTAGATGGCAGTGCCGCCGATGATCAGCAGAACGAACAGAACAGCCCAGATGCCCGCGATCCCAATGTGCTCAAGCAGCCACGGGAAAGTCCACTCGATGCCGCCGCGCGCCGCCCACCCGATCGCCGTCATGACGATGGCGAACAGCACGAGGGTGGTCAGGATTTCAGCCGCGCGGCGCATGCCGGTGAATGTGGCCCCGACCCGCCTGTCTGTCGATAGCCGCAAAGTTCAGCAGAATTGGCTCAGGGCTGGCGCTGGCCTGAAACCGCAAGACGCCACCCGTAATCCTGCCGCGCCCGCCAGCGGGCCGGATTTCGTAACCCAGGGGCATTTCGTATGAGCATCGGCTTCGGCTCCCTGCCCTCCTTCGCGGGCGGCGACGATCAGAACCCGTTGAGCCCTGCCCTGCAGTAGTTCTTGCAGCAGCAGCAGGCGCGGCAGCTTGCCCAGGTCCAAGCGCCGGCTGCCGCCGCTCAGGACGTCCCCGCGGCCACCCCACCGGGCTTCACCGGCTACACGCCGCAGACCCCACCGACCGGGGCGCCGACGCCCGTGGTGCAGCCAGGCGCGCAGGCGGCCGGTGCCGGTCTTCTGTCCATGCTCGGCCCGAACAGCGTCGAGGCGGCAACACCGGACCCGGGCGACATCCGCGGCCGGTTCATCAGCACGTTGCAGAGCGGCGGCCTGACCAACCCGAACGGCCTCGGCGCCGTGGCGGCCTACGCCCAGCACGAGAGCCGGTATTCGCCGAGCAACATCACCGGGTCATGGTCGGACCCGAGCGAGAGCGGGCAGGCGGGCCAGTCCGGCGGGATCCTGTCGTGGCGTGCCGATCGCCTCAAGGCCATGCGGGACTTCACAGCCGGCGCATCTGATCCGGTGGTCGCGCAGGCCAAGTTCACCCTCGCGGAGAACCCGGCGCTGATCCAATCCCTGCAGAACGCTAAGAGCCCGCAGGAGGCCAACGCTCTGATGGCGGATGCGTGGAAGTTCGCGGGCTACAACCGCCCCGGCGGCGAGAACGCGGCCCGACTGGCGACCACGCAGGCCTACGCCAACAGCTTTGCAGGCGGTCAGACGCTGCCGGGAGTATCTGCTCCTCGTGGTGGTTCGATGGGGTCGACGGCGCAGCAGGGCGGCTTCGGGCTCGGTGGTGTCGTTGGTCAGGGCGCCGCTGTGCCAGGCCAGACTTCCCCGACCCCCGGGGTCGCGGGGCTCTCGGCCCAACCGCTGATGACCACTCCCGCGCCGCCCGGCTTCTTATCCGATCCCGCCGCGCAGCCGCAGCAGGAGGCCAACCCCTACGCGCAGATCGGCAACGCCCTGAAGAGCATCGCCGGCGGCCAGCAGAAGCAGGGTCAGAAGGCTGGCGGCGGTATGCCCGGGGCGCCGGATGCCGGGGACCGGCCGATCTCGCTGCAGCAGGCGCGCGCCATGTTTGACCCGGGCAAGTTCTACGGGATGCTGCGCGGCGCCGGCGTGCGCGGCCAGGTTCGCGGATCGTAGATCTAGCCGCGCTGAGCGAACACAGGCAGAAAATGGCAAACGGCGTTACGCGTCAACTCCGCGATGTTCAAAAATATCATTAAAATTGCAGTGGTAAAAGTTTAAAGATGTGTTAGGCGAAGTCTCCAGCTATATTGATCAATTGGTTTTGATTTAAAGGAATGTGCGCGGGTCAATTCTTGTTTTGATACTTGTTCAACAAAATTTTGGCCAGAAAAATTATCATTCGCTGAGACACATCCCCCAAGCACAAGTCCAACCAGTGCTGCTACAAAAAAAACTCGCTTCGGCATGATTAATCTAACGGGAGAGGCCGCGGCCCTTGCAAATTTCCCATGTACCAGTCGAATTTATGCGGCGGCACGTCGTTCATCCGGCAAAAGGTTTTTGCTAGCTTGTTCAATGCGCTTCAACCAATCTTCTGCTACGTTAGCTCGCAGCTCTGCGGCACGTACCCGCTCTTCTACGGTATGTAATCGAGCATCTGCTTTGGCCTCGATCTCTTGCCTGAGGCTTTGAGCTTCAGCCATCATTTTTTGCTGCTTCTTTTCTGCTTGCTCCCGCACATCATTTACAAGAACCTCAAGAGCTTGGATCTTGTGCTGAGCCAATTTCAACTCTCGGCTGAGAGCTTCATGCGCAGCCGCTTGATCTCGTAGCTGATTTTCTTGACAGTCCGCAGCGCTTTTAGCTGCAGCAATAGTATCGAGTACGCCAGTCCAATCTGAAGTCACTTGACGTGGTGATGTTGGGGGAGCATCAGAGGGTAAAATTGTATTAGCTGACGGCAACAGCTTGAACACTCCGGACGACGTTACAACCGAACGATTAGCTATGATATGCGCGTCAAGGTCCACCCAGAAATACTCTTCTATTGTTGACATCACAAATCTCCATCTTTCCGTAGATTTATTTAATATTACGATCGGTATAACGGTCAATCATTTGCCAATCGCGCTAATTTTTTTGAAACGGCAGGCTCTATAATAAACTCAGTCTCGATCGTTTGCGAAATCTGAAATAGCCAAGCCTCTGCAACTGCAGCGCGTTTCTCAGCTATATTTGCCCGCTCCTCGGCGGCTTGGATCAACTTACTGGCCTGCACCTGCACATCTCGGGCGCGTTGCTCCGCATCCTGCACTTTCGCACTGGCCTCATGCATGTCAGCCTGCACTTGCTCCAAGATCTCCTGGACACGAAGTTCCTGCTCTTGAGCGCGATCCTCGACCTCGCGAATATAATCAGCCGCGCCGCGCACCCGCTCCAGCAAACCCGGCCATTTCCCGGCAGAGGACATCTCCTTGCTCGTAGTACGATCGATGACTGCGCTATCCATAGATGGTGGCAGGACAGTCACATTATTCGTCGGTCGCCTTTTACCTGCTCCCAACGTGGAAACTGGAACCTCGTCATCTTGAAATATGCTAATCGAAGTAAGTCGTCGTACCTGTTCCATTACTAATTCTCGCTGCAAATATTACTACTCTTGTGCGATCGATTAGATTTTATTCAATCCATTTATGTCTTAGACGAATACGAATTCATGTGACCACCCAGCAGCAGGTTTTTGGCAGCTGTATCGATGCGTTGAAGCCATTTTTCCGCCGTATCAGCTCTTAAATCTGCGACGCGGGCTTGCTCTTCAGTAGCTCGTATCCAAGCGTCCGTCTCTGCTCGGATCGTGCGTACCCGCGCCTCTGCTTCCGCACGGATTGCTTGGACTTGCGCATCTGCATCGGCTTGAACCTTCTGTAATCGAATGTCTGCCCGAGCCTGGTTCTCGTGCGCTCGCAGTTCAGATAATCGCAGAAGGTGCAGCGCCTCCGTCAATTCAGATTTTAGTGCTTGGAGCGCAGCGTCATGGGACACGCTCTGTTCGTTCAGGCGCTTCTTCCGATCGTCGGCGATCCCAGCCATTCCGTTGATGATGTCGAGAGTGCTCATCCAATCCGCGACATCCTCTATCTCAGCACTGGAGATGTCGGATGCAGGTCGAGCGTCATTGACGGCCGGATCAGGTGTGATGGGCGATGGTCCAACGCTGGCGGCCTCAGCGTCTGATCGAGAGAGCGAAGGCTCGAACGTGCTCAGCGTCGGCTTGAGCATTAGGATCTCAGCTGACGGCTTCTCACTGATCCTGTCGAGGCTTTCCGCAACCTGCGTCAAGATATGGGACCAAGAGGCAGTGGGGGCCGCGACCATGCTGATTTCTTCCATACCTAAATGGGAAGCATGGCGGGATAGCGCACAATCATGGTTAATGAGTAGTTAACTTTGAGCGGCAATAGCAGGGATTTATAAGGGATCCTTGATCGAAATTAATCATTCGGTCGGATCATTGCCAGGGTCGATTATCACCGTGGTCATATGGTCCAAACGGCTCTGAGGAAGGGATGATCAGCGCTCGTTAGCGGCCGCCTTAGACTGTCAAGACCACGTCTCGCGGCTACAGCCCGCCCATGTCCGACAAGCTCAACGCCCTCCTCGAGGGCCTGATGGCGCACCAGCGCACGCTCATCCTGGCAATGGCCGAGCATGACGGATTGCCGGCCGGCAGCACTTCGGCAGGTTGCCGAGTTGGAGAACGTGATTGCTGCCGTCGAGGCTGTGGCGGCTAGATCGACAGACAACGGTGAAGGCATCGAGGGCTCCTTCACCACTCAACGCTGCAAACCGCTAACCCGTCGCAACGCGGCCGGGCACGGCTCTAATACCTGTCACGGCCTACTCTGCTGCAGCCCCGACGCTGTCGGCCATCTTTGCTCCCCGCGTACCCAGAGGCTGAGGCTCACCCACCGTCGTATCCTCGGCGGTCTGGTGCTCCATCTCGGCGTTTACCTGGGCACCCAGCAGCACGATGGTCGTCGAGATCCAGATCCAGGTCATGAAGCCGATCGCCGCCCCGAGCGAGCCGTAGGTTTTGTTGTAGCTACCGAAGTTGGCGACGTACCACGAGAACAGCAGCGAGCCGCCGAGCCACAGTACCGCCGCTACAGTACTTCCACCGGTAACCCAGTGCCAGCGCGGCGCGTCCCGGCTTGGACCGTAGCGATAGAGGACCGCCAAGCCGCCAAGCACAGCGAGCAACAAGGCGGGCCAGCGCAGCAGGGCCAGCCACCATGCGTCTTTACCGATGCCGATGAACTCGAACACGACGGGCAGCACCACGACGGCACCGAGTGCAAGGATCAGGAACGCCAGCGCGCCCGCCGTGAAGGCCAGCGAGACGAGGTTCAGGACGAAGAAATTGCGGTTCTCGCGCTCATTGTAGACGAGGTTGAGCGCGTCGAAGATGTGTTTCATGCCACCGTTGGCACTCCACACAGACAGGGCGACGCTGACGAGAAGGCTGAGCCCGAGCGTGGCGTTACCCTTCTCATCCAGCAGTTTGACCTGATCGCCGAGGATGTCGAGGGCGCCCTGAGGCATGATACCTTGCAGGCTGGCAAGCTGGTCATTGATGGTAGAGGCGTCCGCCACGAGCCCGTAGACCGATACCAAGGCGGCAATGGCTGGGAAGATCGCCAACAGCGCGAAGAAGGTGACGCCGGCCGACACCAGCATGATCCGGTTCTCACCCACGTCCCGGTAGGTGCGCAGCGCGATGTCCTTCCAGCCTTTGGCTGGGATCTCGGTCGGGCGCTTGGCTTGCCGTCCGCGATCGGCCTGCGTGCGCGCCACCTCGTGGGCATCACGACCGGTGTGAGAAGGAGATGTCTGGCGTGCCGCTCCATCCCCGCTGTCCGAACCTGCTGTCGAGGTGCTGGATCCTGTATGGGTCGTGCGCCGTGGCAAGGCCACGATGCCGAGCAGCGCGGTGGTCAGCGCCAAGGTCCATGCGAGGGAGTTTCCCCTCTCGACGGAGCCGGGCTGCGAGCGGTTTGGGTGATGGGGCGTCATTTGAAAATTTCCGCGCGCTAAGCTGCGCTGTAGCATCACGCGCAATAACAGCGGGTGGCTCCGAACGTTGCAACCAGAAGCTTCAGGACACAATCGTCGGGGTGATGAAACAGTGTGCGCCAGCAGACCGTCCCCAAAGCTTTAGGTCTGGCCGTGTCGTGCGGGCATGCGCTCAAGATGCTGACCACCGTCTGAGTGACGAGGTTCGATAAGGCAGCCACGACAGGTGTAGAACCGGAACCGAACAGGGGGGTGCAGAGGCGGGGTCATTCCGTCTACGAGCCAAGGCACCCTTAGTCACGGATCGTGCCGGGCGAGCCGATCCGCACCCCCGGGTGCACAGGTGTGCAGAGAACATCTTCGAGCGTTTCCGAACGAGCGCGAACGTCCAAGAGCATCGTCGCTGTTGCGGCCTACTCCGCGGTGCTTCGATCGGCTTCGTTTTGAGGGCGTAGGCCGCGGCGATTGGGATCCCAGCAGCTTCAGTGCGTGTGGTGTGATACCCAAAACTTATGGCACCCAGCTGGCAAACGCGCTGGCAACGACTGGTACCCGGTGGCCCTTGGAAGCTTAAGCTTCTTAGGAGCCTATCCGAGGCTGGCCCAGTCCCCCCACTGAGAACGACAAAGCAAGGTTTGCGGCAACCTCGCAGCCTTCTGCCAGCGCTGTCACATGATCCACGACCGCCCAGAGTATCAGAGGCGGCGGTGGCGGACGTTGTTCCGGCGGATAGGCGTCGGTGACCTGTTCGGGGGTCCCTATGCCTGATCAGCAAGCCTTTGCTGGATCGTAGCGGCAGCCTTCACAATCGAGAGGATGCTATCGCGGGTGGTCTCATCAACGATACCTGTGAAGGCCATGACCAATTCCACAACCTTCGGATCGTTGTAGTACGTCCGAACATCACTCCCCTCGGCATCCGTCCCTGACTGACCAGCGAAGAAGGTCTCGACCGGCACCTGCAGTCGGTCAGCAATGGCTTGAAGTCGACCGGCACCGATCCGGTTTCACCCCTTCTCGTACTTCTGCACCTGCTGGAAGCTGACACCGATTGCGTGACCGAGCGTGGTCTGGCTCAAGCCTTGTGCCGCCCGAAGCGCCGCGATGCGGCTGCCGATCGTGCGGTCAGCATCGGTCGCCAGTTTCGGCGTGTTGGTGGCGATCATCGAGGAATGGGCTTTCTACGAGGGCAGGGCGGAACGCGTAGCTACGGGTCTAGCCGTTTAAAACCGATCCTAGAATTGTACCTGATTACGTCCCACAACCGTTAGTGCAGCCGAGCAACAGCTGCAACTTGCGCAGGGCACCAGTGCAACTCTGGGTATTTCCTGAGGTCAACCACGATCGTATCGCCCTCGTGAGGGCTACGGGTCCTCACGAGATCGGGCACCTCACATGGATAAGATCGAGGAGAGGCGGCACGTCGTGCTGCGCAACCTCGCGACGCACGCTGGTCCGGCACGCAACCGACTGCGTCTGTCCTTGGACAATGCGTCCCGTTTGGCCTGCCTCGCGCCCGAGGTGATCGCGGCCATCGAGAACGGCAACGGCTGCACGTCCTCCCTCGCGGTGCTGACGCACGTCGCCCTATTCCTCGGCCTGACCGAGCTTGGCGTGCCACGTCCCCGACCACTGGGGATGGATTAGCCGCGTTTCAGAAAACCTCGTCGGGGGAAACTTTGGCCTGGGCCGGTACGTACCGCTCGCCCATGAGCGACCGAGACGACAAGCCCACCTCCCTGGATACCGCGTTAGCTGCGCAGATCCATGCCGCCCGCATACGTGGCGCCTACTCGATCGAGACCCTCTCGGCGCTCGCCCGGGTCGATCCCAAGGCGATCACCGATCTTGAGAATGGGGCGCCGATCGTCGACACAGGGGGCCGGGACCGCGTTATGGATGTGCTCGGTCTGCGCTCAGACGGCCACCGTTCCCCTTCGCGGCCGGGTGGCCTTCACCCCGCAGGCCTGTGACTAAAATAGAACTTGGGTTGCCCACGGACGACCTAGGCTGGCTCAGCCCCGCGCCCTTACAGAGCAACCCGTAGGATCCTCGTTTCTGCGGCTTGCAGGAATTGTACGTTCACGCTGGCGCCGGACCTCTGCCGGACTTCACAGCTGAACCTGCGTCCGTCGCCATCGACGGTCAATTCAAACCGCTCGGGAACCTGGGCGTGCATCCGAACGTGCAGTCGCGCGCCACCGTCAGACAGGTCGCGGATCGAGCAGGCGATGTGGCCGCCAGGCACATGGATGCTAGCCGGCAGCAAAACACGGGTCCGGCGTTCGTTGCGCCGCTCCTCCATGCCCACTGTCCAGTCATCCAGGCTCGTGCTGATGCTCGACACGCCTTCGGCCGCATGCCGCATGCTCACGAGGATCTCCCCGGTCCCCCGGGTTTGTTCGTCCATCGACGCACTCACGCCGTCGACATGCGCGCTGATCGTGCCAATCGCCGCGGTGATCGATGCCAGCGTCGTCGCGACCTCCGCCGACACGGCCTGCATGCCGGTGACCTCGCCGCTGATCCGGTTCGTAGCCGCGGCGGCCTGACCGGCCAGATCCTTCACCTCGGCCGCCACAACAGCGAAGCCTCTACCGGCAGCTCCGGCTCGCGCCGCCTCGATCGTGGCATTCAGTGCCAGCAGGTTGATCTGCTGGGCGATGCCCGCGATCACTGCGGCGACGCCACCCATCGCGCCCGCTGCAGTACGCAACCGCTCGGTTGCAGCGTCGGCTTCACCCGTCCGCCCATGGATGTCGTCCACAGCCGTCTTGGACTGCGCCATGCTGCGTGAGATCTCCTGCGCGGCGGCATTCATAGTCTCCGCAGCGTCGGTCACCGCCTGGACGTTATCGAGGGTTCGCTCGGCCGCCTGCACCGCGACGGACCGCGCTTCCATGTTGGCGGTGACGTCGGTGGCGTATTTAACGATCTTGGTCAGTCGACCGCTAGGGTCGAAGATCGGATTGTAGCTCGCTTGGATCCACACCGCACGGCCGCCCTTGCCGAAGCGCTGGAACATGCCAGAGGAGAAGTCGCCGCCACGTAGGCGATCCCAGAAGGCGGCATATTCCGGTGTCTGCGCATAGCCAGGCTCGACGAACATGGCGTGGTGGTGCCCGCGGATCTCCTCGATCCGATAACCGACCGCCGTGAGGAAGTTCGCGTTGGCATCCAGCACCGTACCGTCGGGGGCGAACTGGATCACCGCCTGGGATCGGTTGACGGCCGCGAGCTGACCCGCCGCATCGGTCGTCTGTAGCTTCTGATCCGTGATGTCCGTGGCGAACTTTACCACCTTGACCGGCTTGCCGTCCCGATCGCGGATTGGGTTGTACGTGGCTTGGATCCAGACCTCGCGGCCACCTTTGGCGATGCGGCGGAACTCACCGGTTGCGAACTCACCTCGGGCGAGCTTCGCCCAGAACTCGCGGTAGGTCCCACCCTCTCGCTCGGTGGGATCCACGAACAGCCCGTGGTGGTGCCCCTGGACCTCGTCGAGGCTATAGCCCACCGCGTCGAGGAAGTTCTGGTTGGCGGTCAGGATCGTGCCGTCGAGGGCGAACTCGATCACGGCCTGGGAGCGGTGCAGGGCGTCGAGCTGGCCGTCGTGGTCGATATTGCGCAGCACCTGCGCGGTCGCATCGGACGCGAACTTGACGATCCGAATGACGCGTCCCACTCGGTCGAGCACGGGGTTGTAAGTCGCCTGGATCCAGACCTCGCGACTGCCCTTGGCGATGCGCTTGAACTCGCGAGTCTGCGCTTCACCGCGGCGGAGGGCGTCCCAGAACGCGCGGTAGGCGTCGCCATCGCGATCGCTGGCTGGGACGAACAGCGTGTGGTGCTGTCCCTTCACCTCGGCGAGGGTGTAGCCCATCAGGTCGAGGAACAGCGCGTTGGCGGCTAGAACCGTACCATCGGGGGCGAATTCGATCCGAGCCCTGGACTTGTCGATCGCCGCCATGAGCGAGCGCAGATCGGCATCGAATAAGGGCACGGAGTCTTCTCACGAGGCGCCGATGATAGCGCGCCCGTTCATACGGGTGCCTGCTTAACAACCTCCTCAAACGACGCCCGCCGCCGCAGAGATAGATCGGATTTTATGCATTCCCCGGCCGCTTCCTTGCAGGCTCACCTGTGATGGTCGCGCAGAAGTACGAGGCGGGATATGCGCGCTTACAGAACCAGTATGTCCGTCGTCGCCTTGGCCATCGTGCTCGCCGCGGCTGGATCGGCTCGCGCCGATCTGTCCAGCACTATCAGGATCGTGCTGCAGAAGGGCCGGCACTACGATCCCACCGACCTGTTCCTACGCAGGGGCGATACCATCACCTTGGTCAACGGCGACGACAGCGCGGTGCATCATGCCTTCATCGAGGCCGAACGGTTCGCGTTCGATGCCGGTGATCAGGGGCCTGGCAAGCAGGCCACGCTGACACTCAAGGAGCCCGGCGACTTCATCATTCAATGCGGCATCCACCCGAAGATGAAGCTCACGATCCACGTGGAGTAGGATCCTGCGCCTTCCTCATAATTCAGATTACCATGGAAGCGAGACGTTCTGACGAGCCACGGCATCGAGGCAAGCAGCAATCGTCTCTTCGGTTAGGCGACTACCGGGAACACCACCTTTGCTCGAACACCCTGTGTGACGTCCGTAACGCGGGTGAATGTGCCTCCAAGCTGTGCGGCCAGGGACCGGATCAAGCGTTGACCCAAGCCGCTGCCTTTGATCGGATGCGGGTGATCTGGTTGCATACCGACCCCGTCATCGACGACTTCTAGCCTGTAATCCTGATCGTCCCTGCGGAAGATTACCGTGATCCGGCCTGATCGTTCGTCCGGGAATGCATACTTCAGGGCATTGGTCAGCAGTTCGTTGATGATCAGTCCCACCGCCACCGCACGCGACTGCAGCAAGTCGTGCGGCTCGACGTCGACCGCCAGCAGGATCGGTTGAAACGCAATCGCGCTTGCCCGAAGGTCGTCGCAGAGTTCGGTGATGAACGCGGCGGTGCTGATGACCGCCTCCCCCTGCGCCCGGTGCAGCCGATCATGCACCCGTGCCATCACCCGGATGCGCTCGACCGTTGTGGCCAGCACCGCGCGAGCGCCCTCGTCAGGGGCAGCGCGTTGCTGCAACTGGACCAGGGCGACCAGCATCGTCAGGTCGTTTTTCATCCGGTGGCCTGCTTCCCGGAGCAGTAGGTCCTTCTCGCCCTCGGCGGCAGTCAGGCGCGCATTTGCGCTCTGCAAGTTGCTGTTGAGGTCGGTGACGTCCTGCAAGGCCGTATGCAGGGCCTCGATCACGACCGCGATAGCAAGACCGATAATGATGAACAGCCCAAGGCCGAGCACGTCCTGACTACGACCGATGGCGAAACTGAAGGTCGGAGGCAGCAGGAAGTAGGCGATGTAGGCGGCACTAAGCAGCACGGCGAAGGCACCAGCGCGGCGCCCGAACAGAACCGCGCAGCCGAAGATCGCCGCGAAGAACAACAGGATCGGATAGCCGCTGAGATAATGGGCAAGACCCAGGCGCAGCGCCAACATGCCTGTGACGGTAGCGACAGTCCCAGCGTACTGCGCCCAAGTCGGCCAAAGGCGCGCGCGCGCTGCTTGAGCTAGAAGCTCCCGCCAGAGCATGCTCTCATCGTTCCCATAGTTATTCCAGGCCCGACTGGATCGCCTGGATCGCCTGGTATGACATCCGGCCCAACCGGGTTGCCTGGCATTGGATCCGGGAGTGGCTGCGGGATCGGTGGATCACCGGGTACGGGTTCCGTCGGCGGCGGCTCATTGGGGACAGACAGATCGGGATCATTCGGATCGGGTATACCGGGGTTCGTCATCAGTACCATCTCCGCATCACGGTTATTTCCTACGGAACACCGATCGCTATCGACGTGGTTCCCCACGTGATAACACCGCAGAGCAGGAGGGCTGATGTGGGATCGCGAACCTCCAGACCATCGTGCGATGGACCACCCTCACGATGGTTGTCGGATCTTCGAGCGTCCGGGCTCAGGAAACGCTCCCCCGCCGCCGCCGCCGATCTGGCCCATGCCAACGGGCCTGCCGCCGCATACCGGATGGTTCCTCGGCTTGCTCGCCTGTAGCCTCATCGCCGTCATCGCGTGGTTCATCCTATGCGAGAAGGGTCCGCCCCCGCCGCCTTGCTCGGGGTAGCTCACGCGGCATAGCCGTCGGCGCAAGCATCAGAGCACGGAGCCCCCGCCGATCTGAGGCGGGGACGCGCGGCATCCTCACTCGCGATGGTGCCAGTGGTCGTCACCGCGATTGCCGAGATGCTGCCGTGATGGACCGACCTGTTCTATCACTTGGGTTAATTCGCAGCGCTCTGCCGGCGCCGCGTTGGCTAGAGATATGAGCGGACTGCCAAGCCTATACTCAACCGATGATTGCGTCATGGCAATATGACATGCCGATCGTCCGGATCTGCGTCGATTTTAGGCGATAAACTGATACACGACACTGTGATGTCGATCTTTGGCCTGTACGGTCACGGGCAATCGCGGCTTCTCTCCATCTGGCAAGTTCGCGAGTGAGAGCAGAAGCTCCCGCCAGTGCTGGGCGGAGTCCCCCATGCCGCGTTTCCACTTTCACGTTCATGACGGCCGCAACCTCCCTGATGAGGAGGGCACCGTGTTGCGTGACGCTCAGGTCGCGTCTTTCCAGGCTATCCGGTTTGCGGGTGAGATCCTGAAGGATGATGCGGACCGCGTCATGTCGAACGGTGGATGGCGACTTGAGGTCACGGACGACGCCGGCCTAGTCCTCTTCCAGATGGGGTTCCTCGTCGACGGGTGGTCCACTCTTAGAGACGAACCCGGATCAGGTTCGTGAGAACGGGCCATCGATCGGTTCGATATCGGACCGGTCGCCGAGGATGTGGCGGCCCGAGGCGATGATCTGGATCGCTTGTCGGCTGTCGCATTCCCGGCGTGCGATGCCTTCCAGATCGCGCAGATAGGCGATGATCGGCTTGCGCGCTCGCTCTCCCATCTTCAGGGCCGGAGTGACCTGCTCGGCCACGTGCTCGGCGACCGCTTCCCAGAACGTCGCCGGTGTCGTGAAGACGTCAGTCCTCATGCTGCCTCCCAGGCTTGAAAGCGTCGAGAAAGTCGACAAGCGCCGATGAGGGTCCGCACCCAGGAAGCGGGTCGGATATCTCTCGGTCCGCACAAAGCTATGCGTCCAATGGCAGCCCCGTAATTACCTGCATCAGGTCTATCGTTCGATCTTCCGGCCGCTGGTCCGCACCTGCCACATGGCTCAGCCCGTCCTACGGCCCGCGAGAATTCTCGTTTGGCCTGATCGGTCGAGGTCGACAGCCGCTTGTCGGTAGCCCTTTTTCGGTTCCGCTGGTCTCGTTTTCTCCAGATTTGGAACTTCAGTAGGCGTGCTGGTCACGCTTTTGACCCCTCTCCCTTGGAAAACGGGGCCATGATGACCCTTCCCTTGGGCAGGGATAGGCCAGGCGGTATTCCCCTTCCGGGTCAGCCGAAGCCACGCCAACCATTCAGGCGAGACGATCCGCAGCACATTCGTGTCGTTGCGGAAGCCGGTGATCTGACGCTCCTCGACAGTGAGCAGGCCCAGCCGGGCCGCCTCACGGATCGCGTTCTTCACGGTCGAGCGGCACACGCCGGTGACAGCGGCCATGTTCTCGATCGAGAGCCGACAGTCCTTCCGGCGGGCTACCTCGGCAGCCACGAGGGAAAGCACAGCCTGCTCAGCCAGGGTGAACCGGGCGACGATAGCCTGCGGCATGCGGCCAGAGGCGGCCCAGCGGCGGCGGCGCTCCATCGAGGCGTCCGTGCGTGGCCTGGAGCCGACGCCGGGCCTCCTGGGGGCTCCCGTGAGACCTGATACGTTCTTGGTGGGATCCCCTGTTTGGGGTGTGACGGTTTCTGTTGGGTTCGGGGTCTGTTCGGACCGCGGTCTACCCGTGGACAATGTTCTCGCCTCGATCAGGCCGGACAGCGCCTCGGCCTCAGCCTCCGTGACCTTCCCCTCGCTGTAGGCGCGCCAGAGCGCAGCCGTGACAGCCGGCAACGCGGCGCGCGGGGCCGCCTCCACCTGTCGGCGAATCTCCTCGGCATAGTTCATCGAACCCGGTCCCTCACGGGCCGCGGCTAGGGTCCAGGCAAAGCCTTCCCGTTGACGGAAACAGGTTCCGTCTTGACACCCCGGGGGGTCTCATGGCTTGTGGGGAGCAGGACAGCGGCCCCACAAGGCCTTAGGATTTTCAGCAGCCTCTTCCTTGCCGGGAAGGGGCTGTTGGCTTTTCAGGGTCTATCTCGCGGCTGTGGTCTCCTGAATTGCCGGCTCTCGACTCGCCGAGGCGGGTCCGGCCGGAGCGGTCCATGTCGACCGGCGGGCACAGTTAAGTCAACGTCAGGGTATGATCAGCGCGACCATGCACGCCGGACCTTCGACCCTCGCGGACCTGCGCAAGGCAGGCATCATCAGCAGCCAGGAGATTGTTGCGGCGATCGACGTCTACCTGCGGGACCCGACGGCTGGGCCCTATCGCTTCAGCAGCGGACACAATCTCGACGTCGTGGCGGTGGTCGCTGATGTGGCGAAAACTGGTAAAACGATGTTCGGGGTGGGACGGCAGGATAAGGCCTACCGCAACGCGGTCACCGCAGCTGTCATGACGGCTCAGCCGACCCCAGCGGAATACTAGGCTGATCGCTCCCTACACGTGTGCGCGTCTCAATCTCATGCTCGACCCAAGCGCGAGCAGCCTCTTCGGTCAGGAAATCCCTGTATTTGTCGTACAGCAGCGGCCACCCTGAACCTGGACGATAGGTGCAAGCCCTTACTCCATCGATTTTAAGTGGGCTTATGGACCCAAGCAGGATGCCATCCTCGTTCGCGTAATCGACCCAGTCCTGAGTGTAATGGGCGACCCAGCGCAGATCAGCCACCGGCTACCCCACGCTCTTCCGCCAAGCGCCGGTCATAAAATTCGAGCCCACTATCCGGCGTCACGCCAAGCGGTCCGCGGATCGCGTCGTGGAATGCAATGAGGAGACGATCAAACCGAGCAGCTCGCTCACCATCCTCAACCCAAGCAGTTCGAAGAGCGGCTAGGATCACGCTTAATTCCTTATGGGTGCCCTTCATCGTGAAGCTACGGGAGTTCGGTGCCAGGGCCATCAAACGCTCAATTTCGTCAGCCATTGCCAGTGCTGCACTCGATTGATCAGTCTCCATCCCCAACCTCTTGGCAGTCGCCTAACCGTTCCCGCACCTGCGCGACATGCGTCGGCTCAGGGCATCCCAGCAACGCGCTGATCGCTCGATGGGCAGTCAGCCAGCGCCCGACGACTAGCACCAGGTCGGCCCCGCCGCCATCGAGACCGTTGCGGTTCACTCTCTGATGAGCTGCGTGCAGGCGTCGGTTCAGCCAACGCACCCGTGCGAGTAGGACCAGGAACCGTGCCATCTTCGACCACGGCAGTCGCTCAACGGCAGCAGCCGTCGGCGACGGGGTTCGGATAGTCATCGGCATCAGCGCACCCGTGCGAGGTCTAGAAGGGCTACACCGGCTGCCGCGATTATGTTTCCGCGCCCACGCCACGGCAAAACGCTCGCCTTCACCGGCATCTCGACTACCACCTCCGGCAACACGGTCTCCAACGTCTCCGCCTCGCGGTCCTGATCGCTGCCGCGCATCCAAACCACCTGGCTGCTGGTGTGGTTCTCGGGCGCAGCCAGGGACGGCTCGGCGTCGCCGTCGCCTTCAAGGTCGGCGTCGCCGTCCATGCGGTCGAGCACGGCGATGATGCGGTCCGCGGCATCGAGGGCGACTTGGGCTGCCTCCTCCAGGCTGGCGCGGATCTCCGGCCCCGTCAGCCGCTCTGATGCTTCTGGAGCAGCCGGTTTCGGACGCGGGGTGAAGGTGAGCACGTCGCCCATGGGTCAGGTCTCGGGGTGTGAAGGGAAAGCCCGGCGGGGTCCGGCCGGGGCGGTACGCACGGCTACGGAGGGGCGCCGATCAGCGCCCGGCCAGTTCGGCTGCGGCGTGAGCCAGCAGCTCGCCAGCGAATGCTGCGATCTCGTCAGGGTCGCCGTTCTCGATGGTCGGACCCGCGAGGATCGTCAGGCGGGTTTCGCGCTCATCCGGGGTCTTCGGCCGGCGCCGCTGAACCTCTTTGCGGGCCGCATCCGCCACGTCGGCCAGCGCCTCGCCGAGCCACTGCATCAGCTTGCCGGCGGCGTTGTGGTGTTCGCCGGGGTGGCTCTGCCTCGACCACTCGTTGGCGTGCGCTGCCCCTGTCCAGGCCATGGCATAGGCCACGTCGCCGACCGTCCCCGCGAAGTCGTAGAGCGCCCGCAGATCCTCCAGCACGGCGGATGCGAAGTCGACCTGATCGACGAGGTTGGCGCCGATACGCGGGGCGACCTCGGGCTGCTGCGCCAGCCGATCCACGTCCTCGTGGATGTTCTTCAGGAAGGCGGTCGGGACGCTGCCGTTCACGTCCGGCAGGATCTCGGGCAGCAGGAAAGCCAGCTTGCACCGCACGTCGGCGAGAGACCGGGCCGGCACGGTGCGCAGGGCGGCGCCGGTCTGTTCGACAACACCACACCGGGCGTTCGACGCCTCGTCGCTCAGGTCGGGTTCCAGCAGCATAGCGACGGTCGCGTCACGGTGCGCCTCGACAGCCTTCCGTAGATCAGGCGAGACCCGGGTGTCGGATAGGGCATCGTCGGCAGCAGACCGGGTGCCGTCGGCGATCGCCACGAACACGGGCCAGGGCTCGGCCGCAGGGGCGGGCGCTCTGATCGGTTCGACGACCGCCTCATCCTGAATGTCCCGCCTGAGCGAGTCCGCCAAGATATGCTCTGGCTCGGGTAGGTCAGGCAGACCATTCCTCATCAAGTCGGGGCGGTAGTGCGCCAGCGCCCGCAGCTTCACCCGGAACCCTTCTGCAGTTTGGGCCGGTAGATCAGCGATGCGCTGCACGAGAGCTTCGGCGGCCTTGCCGGCTTCATTGGCCGCGTCGTCGAGCGCTTCCGTGACGTACTCACCATGGATCCGCAGGCGCTCGGCGTGCCACGCCTCCCAGGCGGTTACGATCTCGTCCGCCCGCTCCTGGGCCTCCGGCCAGGGAAAGGTATCGACGACCGTGCGCGCGTCTGCCGGCAGGTTATCCTCGGGGCGCACGGGACGGCGGACCTCGCGAACGTAGGGCTTGCGCTTCATCCACGCGATGTCTTCAGCCGTGACCTCCGTGCCTTCGAGGTGATCCGGGTGGGTGAGGTACTTGCCCAGACGCAGCAGGTGGTCGGACGCACGGAATAGGAGCGCGGACGGGCGCTCGGGCATGTGCCGGTCCGCCTCGTCCTGCGCGGCGTTGCAAGCCGTACAGGCTGCGATCTCGCGCTTGCGTGCTGCCTCGAACTGACGGCCGAGCTGCAACAGCAGGGCGTCTCCGGCCGGGTTCTCGGCAGCCAGCCCGTCGGCCCTGAAGGCCAGCAGGTCTCGGATCAGGCCATCGACCAGATCCTCCGGGTAGGCGACGTCCTCGTTGCGCTGGGCGACGTGGGCCTTGAGGCGCAGACCAGCCAGGGACGCCGCCGGCAACTCGGCGATGCGGTCCTCGATCTCGCACAGCTCGTCGAGCGCGTCGGCGGATGCAGCCTCGGCGGCCTCAACGCCGGTCCGCTCGCGCCACTCGGCCACCTGCCGCACCCATTCGGCGTGGGGCTGATCGCGTGATGGGCCGGGCTGGGCGGCATCTGAAACCGCGTTCTGCTCTTCGATCCGCTGGGCATAGAGGTCTCGCGCGGCCTGCCACGCCGGGGCGAGTGCGATCAGGTCGACGTCGCCGGAAGCGCGCACCTCGGCTGAGATGGGCTCGGCCCCGCTGCGCAAGTCCTGGGCAGCCCTGAACGCCCGGTCCGATTGGAAGGCGAGGGCGAACACCGCATCGGACCGCATCTCGCGCCGGATCTTGGCTTCCCAGGCCGCATACTCCTCGGCCGGGAGCGGGTTGGCCTCGATGATGCGGCGCCGGCCCATCTCGTGCTGCACCCGGTTGTGCATCTGCAGGGCGTTGAAGCCGATCCAGTGCGCCATCGGGCGGCGCGAGACCTTTCCGGAGGCGTCGGCGTAGGAGACCGTGCCGTCGCGGTGATCGATGCCGCTGCCGGCCAGCACGTCGTGGGCGGGGCCGGCCTGCGCC
>NZ_VRVA01000063.1:0-32547 GCF_008039945.1 Methylobacterium sp. WL64 | reverse complement strand
GAGATCAGCACGTCCGCCTGACGTAGCTTCGCGACGATCTCCTCGGGCTTCGGGTAATTTGCCATCTCGTCCGTCCTCCAGGCTTAAAAGCCATACCAAAGAGCGGACCACTTCAATGGGGGCTGACCACATCACACCAGGATAATTCTACGCGTCCGCTCAAGCGCAGGGCTCTAACCGGCGAAACTTAGGGGCTGGGACTACCCGCTGGGCTGTCAAATCGGGTTTGAATCCAGGTCTAGAGAAATCACAGACTTAGCAGTCCGCTGGTTCATAGCAGCCTTTAGGTGACAATCACTCCGGCTGTTGCATCGATTATAAATGGGTCTTTGCCATGATTCCGAAGACACCAGTCAGTAAATTCTTTAGCAAGTGGAAATTGAAGTCTGCTTTTTATGCCACGTATCCAGTGCTCGTACTCATCCTTTGGTAGGCAGCTGGCCCCAAAAATAAAACTGGGTTGCGACCAGATGGTGATTTCAGATACTCTTGTCTTTCTAGACCTAAAATAATTCAGATCATTTGATCGCCACCGGATGAGATGAAGCTGCCTAATATCTAAGGTCCCAGTTAGAGCATCGAGTCGTCTGATGTCGACAGAATCGAAACGAACGAGCTTCTGTACTCCAAGATCCAAAAACCAAGCCCTGGCGCAGTCTAACGGCCGCATTCTAATCGATAGGAGTAAATCAGTTATTTCTCCAGAAATTTCGCCAAATCCATCGATTTCAGCTTCAATGAAATCCTTAATCAGCAGGCACACATCCTTAGCAAATGGAACTAAATCTGGAAGATTGATTCGAATATAAGCTGCAACCTCGGGATTTTTGACAAGTCTCATCGCATGAATGACAATGCGGATCGATCCCATATCCCAGAAGGATTCGCTAAGTAGATCTTCCAGTTCTTTCTGCAAGTCTTTTTTCATTAAGGCTTCAAGAGCGTCTTGGTCGATATCCTCGTTGCAGTAGGCAGCCCAAAACAGTTTCTCAGTAGCAAGGGCCTCCTGGGATGGATCATCCTCCGGAGTGTTTTGATCTACTGATGCAATAAATTCTTTCCATTCAAGGACCTTGGTTTTCTGATTGTTGAGTGACAGCCCCTCATTTGATGAAAGTTGTTTAGCAAGAAAGGCGAGAGCAGCGTAAGGGTCCTGATCTTTTTTTAAGAAAATAACCATATCGTCAACATAGCGAGTGAAATCATATCCTTCAGAGATCAGCGCCATATCGGTGTCATTAAGTGCAGCCTCTGCTAGCAGACGAGAAGCACTACTTCCAACAGGCAATCCAAATGATTGCCGGCCCCTCCAATCAGAGAGGAGTTTTTCAATAATCCTGACAGCCTTGGCATTCCCCGACAGATGCGAGAGTATATTCTCAAGCCGGTGCCGATAAATCCTTAAATAAAAATCTGATATGTCGGTCTTTATGACGTAATTACAATCTTCGCGGAAAGCTTGTATTGCAAGATGACCTATCCAATTTCTAAAGTTTCTCTCAGGCGTAAATACATTCGAGTCTAGCCCGACTATCTTCCTATATGAAAACGCTCGATTGTGTTCAGGAGCGTCTCTACCTCGCTCCACGTCATCATATATAAATAGAACCAGTGCCGTGTATATGAGGGTATCGACCGGATAGGGCTGATGAGCAACCCGGAATCCATACTTCATTTTGGGAACTAGGGATTCCACAAGACTCATGGGATTATAATTTGATAAATCAAGTTCAGAGAGCGCAACAGAAACTTGATCTATGCATGCCCGATAGAAACTTAACTCGAATGGGCGCGGAAACAAATCTGTATCACCACTAGAAATTATATGCTCTATTGCGCATTTGAAGGTATCGGAGTTGATTTTCACTGCGGTCTAATCCGGCTACGAATTCGTCGCTTTAACAACTATGCGGTCAATGAATCAGCGCTGCAAGCGGCATTGCACAGCAATGGTGTCTGCATACCTTGCAGTCTGACGGCCTCCCACTTCGAGGCCCTTTAATTGTGCTCATCATCATGCTGTCTGCCGCTGGGCCGGCGATTGGCTCAATCGAGTTCAATACCGAGGAGCCTTGAGACCGCTGCGAATGTAATTAGAACCCCAACACGACCCTATGGTGATGCGGCAGCAATAACCGTCTGTGTCGCAAAGGGGTGAGTTCCTCGTTCAGTTGTGATCGGTGCGGGGCGCTAAGAGCGACACACGTCGGCTTCGCCCGCCCATCGCCGAAAAGCGGACCGGCGGAAATCCACCCTAGCAGCCCAACAATTCTACATGGGCATACCGCAACGGACGCTTGACGGCATGATCAGCGCATATGCCACTTTATGGCAGCGATCTTTCCGGAATCAGCCATCATATGCCAAAACCTTCACCTGTTTCCTCAGTCCGACCGACGACTTATGGAAAGATGGGAAATGACGACGGCGGACTTGTTCGTATCCGACAAGGGTTGTGGGCGGTGGAACAAAACACCTGTTCAAACAAGAAAACGCCGACCCGGGACGGTGGTAAGCCATGCCTTGTCCACGCAGCCTCAAGTTGCCATGATCGACCTGCGATTGGGGAACCGCACCCGTCATGATCGAACGTTTACAGCTTCTTCGGAATATCGGCCAGTTTGATAGCGTCACGCCAAGTACGCTGCTCTTCAAAAGAATGACCCTGGTCTACGCTGAGAACGGGAGGGGTAAAACGACGCTTGCCGCCATCCTGCGCTCGGCCGGCACGGGCAACACCACGCCGATCTCCGAGCGTCATCGGCTCGGGTCGCAGCATCCCCCTCACGTCGTCCTCGTCGATCAGGCGGGGCCGGCCACGTTCCAAAACGGGGCCTGGTCACGAACCCTGCCCAATATCGTCGTTTTTGATGACATGTTTGTGGCCACCAATGTCTGTTCCGGCGTCGAGATCGGCTCCGATCACCGCCAGAACCTCCACGAGCTGATCCTTGGCGCCCAGGGTGTAACTCTCAATGCGACCCTTCAGAGCCACGTTTCGGCCGTTGAGGCGCATAACCGTGACCTTCGCTCCCTAGCCGACGCCGTGCCGGCCGCGGCGCGGGGCGCGTTCGATGTTGAGAGTTTTTGCGCGCTCGAGGCGCGAGCCGACATCGACACATTGCTTCAGGAGGCGGAACGCGGCCTCGCGGCAGCCAGGGCCGCCGACGGGATACGCACGCGGGCGGTGTTCACGCCACTCCACCTTCCTGGTTTTGACGTAGCCGGCATCGAGGCCGTGCTAGCCCGCGACCTGCCGGGGTTGGAAGCCAGCGCCGCCGCCCTCGTGCAAGCCCACATGGCGGCCTTGGGCAAGGACGGCGAAGGTTGGGTAGCAGACGGCATGGCGCAGGTTGCTGGCGCGTCCACAGGGAGCGCGGAGGAGGTCTGCCCATTCTGCGCTCAGGGCCTCAAGGGCTCCCCGCTAATCGCCCACTACCAAGCATATTTCAGCGATGCCTACACCAGCCTCAAGACGGCAATCGTCGCGGCCGGCAAGGCTGTTAGCGCTGCCCATGCTGACGACGTGCCGGCGGCGTTCGAACGCGATGTCCGTGTGGCAACGGAAACTCGCGTTTTCTGGTCGACTTTCGCCACCGTCCCCGCGTTCGAGCTCGACACAGTCGAAATTTCACGCGCTTGGAAAACGGCACGCGAGGGGCTTCTAACCGTGCTTCGCGCTAAATATGCGGCCCCGCTCGAACAGGCCACGCTACCGCCCGACGTCGCGGCGGCGGTCGCGGCTTACGAGGCGCATCGCACGCATGTAGCGGAGGTCTCTACCACCCTCCAGCAAGCCAACGACGCGTTCGAGCTTGTGAAGGAGCAGAGCGCATCGGCGAACGTCGCGACGCTTGAGATGGAGCTTGCGCACCTTCTCGCGGTTAAGGCACGTCAGTCACCCGCCGTTGCTCCAGCCTGCCAAGCCTACCTCGACGCGATGGGCGCCAAGGCCGGGACGGAGAAGATACGTACCCAGGCACGCGCCGACCTCGACAGATATCGTGGCGAGGTCTTTCCGGCCTACGAGGACGCGATCAACCACTATCTGGGTCGCCTTGGTGCCAGCTTCCGGCTCGGCAGCGTCAAGCAGGCTAACACCCGGGGCGGGTCGTCCTGCACCTACAACGTCCTCATCAACACCATCGCGGTTCCAGTCACATCAGCGAGTGGTGCATCATTCCGGAATACGCTCAGCGCTGGTGACCGCAACGTGCTCGCTCTAGCCTTTTTCTTCACTTCGCTGGAAAACGACGTTGCTATTGCCCGGAAGATTGTCGTCATTGACGATCCGATGACGAATCTCGACGAGCACCGCAACCGCAGTACGATGAATGAGATGCGACGATTGCTCGGCCGCGTCGAGCAGATGATCGTTCTGTCGCATTCGAAGCCCTTCCTGTGCCCTCTTTGGAAAGGCACCACAACGAACGACCGGACCGCGTTTAAGATAGACCACGTCCGCACGGGGCAGAACGAGGACGCCTCGACGCTCACCTCGTGGAACGTCCACGACGATTGCGTCTCAGAGCACGACCACCGCCACGAGCTGGTGCGCGCCTATATCAACAGCACTTCCGGTGCCAACGAGCGCGACGTCGCAGAAGCTTTGCGGCCGATCCTCGAAGCATTCGTCCGCGTCGCCTACCCCGGCGTGTTCCCGCCCGGTGACCTGCTGGGCCGGTTCGTGGAAACCTGCCGTCAGCGCATCGGGACTGCGGCGCAGATCATGAGCCAGGCCGATGTCGTCGAGCTACGGGAAATCATCGAGTACGCCAACGAATTTCACCACGACTCGAATATCGCCTGCAAAACGGTTCTAATCAACGCCACAGAATTGACCCATTGGGCAAATGACCTGACCGGTATTTTGAACCGAGCCGATTGAGAGGCTACTGCATGGTAGCGGCCATGGGTAGCCGGAAGGCCAGATCCGGGAAGGTGACAGGGGCGGGCGGCCGGTAGCCCAAGGACGAATGCGGTCGAACGCGGTTGTACGTATTTTGCCAGATCCCAATCACGGTCTGTGCCTCCTTGAGCGAGTAGAAGATTTCTTGTCGTAGGAACTCGTCCTTCAGCTTGCCATTGAAGCTCTCACAATAGCCATTCTCCCACGGCGATCCTGGTGCAATGTACTGGATCTGTGGGCCGGTTTTGGCGACCCATTTCCGCAAAGCTTTCGAGATCATCTCTGGGCCGTTGTCGCAGCGGATGTTGTCTGGGATACCATGCAGGCACATCGCATCTGCCAGCGCCTCGATCACACCCAGACTGTTGATGCGCCTCGCGACCTTGAGCGCCAGGCAGGCGCGACTGTGCTCGTCGATCAGCGTCAGGATACGCAGGCTTCGCCCGTCATGGGTCTGACCCTGCACAAAGTCGAAGCTCCAGACGTGATTGCGATGGAGAGGCCGCAGCCGCACGCAGGAGCCATCGTTCAACCACAGCCGGCTTCGCGGCCGATGCTTTTGCGGAACCTTGAGCCCCTCACGACGCCAGATCCGCTGAACCCGGTCTTTCCCCACCTGCCAACCCGCTGTCTGCAGCAGCGCAGTGACGCGGCGGTAGCCATAGCGTCCGTACTCGGACGCCAAGGCGATGATGGCGCGGGTCAGCGCATCCTCGTCAGCCGGTACCGTGGGCACGTAGCGTTGCGTGCCCCGGTGCTGGCCGACGATCCGGCAGGCGTGGCGCTCCGAGAGGCCGTACTTCTCCTGGATCGCGTCGACTGCCTGCCGGCGTCGCTCCGGGGCTACAAGTTTCCCGCGGCGACGTCCGCCAGCACCTGCTTCTCCAACGATAAGTCAGCCACGAGCCGACGCAATCGCGCGTTCTCGCGCTCCAGATCCTTCATCCGACGGGCCTGATCGATCTGCAGGCCGCCGTACTCCTTGCGCCAGCGATAGTAGCTCTGCTCGGAAATCTCGGCCTCCTTGCAAGCCAGCGCCAAACTCTTGCCCTGGGCCGTCTGCACCTCGATCTGGCGCAGCTTCAGCACGACCTGCTCCGCACCCGTCTTCTGACCTCGCTTCATGCCCAGCTCCTTCCGTCCTGGCTGATCCTCTCAATCAGCCCGGTCCAAAGCCAGCCGGTCAGGTCACGATGGTACCGGCCAGCGCCTCGATCTCGGGACCGGCCGAGACGGGGAATGCGCGCGCAGCCACGACGGCTATGGGGTCCTACGAGCCTGGCCCCGGTGTCTGACGACCCGACGTCTCGCGGGGGGCCTTGCTCAATATGGGCCGCCGCTCACTTGATGTCATGATGCTGATCGACACAGCAGGCCGTGTGGTCGTTTGCTTGATTTGTGAGAGACCAGCTATGTTCGACGTGACGAAGATGCTGGCCGACGCGCTTGGCGAGCACCTCGCGCTCACCTACCAGCGCACCTTCGGCAGTCGTGAACCACGTTTCGCCGAGGTGATCGAGGCGTCCGCACGTCTGACCATCGAGCGCATCGTCGGCAGCGATGCGCTTTACCACGATGGCGACCACACCGCCCTCGTCACCCTCGTGGCTCAGGACATCCTGCGCGGCCGGTTCCTCGACAAGGGCATCACGCCGGAGGATTGGCTTCACATGATCCTGGCGGCCCTGTACCACGACATCGGCTACGTGCGCGGGGTCTGCTCAGGTGACCGGGCGAACGCCTTCGTCATCGACGCGCAGGGCACAACCATCGCTCTGCCTCGTGGGGCTTCCGACGCAGCTCTAGCGCCTCACCACATCGAGCGCTCGAAGCTGGCGGTGCAGGAGCGTTTCGGCACGAATGACCTCGTCGATGCGCAGCGGGTGATGCGCGCCATCGAGTTGACCCGCTTTCCCGTTCCCGCGGACGACGAGCACCGGGAGACTGGGACCGAAGCTGGCCTGATGCGTGCGGCGGACCTAATCGGGCAACTCGGTGATCCGCTTTACCCACGCAAACTGAACGCGCTGTTCCATGAGTTCGCCGAGGTCGGCCTCGACAGGCAGCTTGGCTACGCAGACCCAGCTGATCTAGCGGAGCGGTACCCGGCGTTCTTCTGGGGCAAGATCGAGCCGGTCATCGGGGACGCAGTCCGCTTTCTCGATCTAACGGTCGAGGGGCGGAGCTGGGTGGCCAACCTTTACAGTCATGTGTTCGCCATCGAGCATGACCGTCGCCGAATGGGTCCTCACTCTGGCTAAGCTATCAGAGTGGCTCTCGACGATATCGGCCTTGGCGATGATAGCGACCCGCGAGTTTCGCCCTCGCGCACGCGAGGCCACATTGTCCGATAACGTCCAGTATAAGCCGTTTCGAAATGTGGGGCGCAACGTGGGTTGGCTGCCTTAGCTGTTCCAATTTTGAGAGTTGTAACAGTAGCTTAAGCCACTTGAGTGGCGGAGACGGAGATTCGAAGGCCTAATCATTCAATCGGTTCAGCAGAAGATAAGGGATTTTCTCAAGTTCCCTCTTCATGGCCCGCACGTCGTAATCGCCATATTGATCCCCAACCGAACGGTGCGCATGTCCGGTGATGGCATCGGTCACATCGCCAGCTAAGCTGTGATTGCGTGCCAACGTTTTGAACCGGCGTCGCCATGAGTGATTCGGCGCGAGCCGCAGATCCCTCAAACCGAGACCTCGTACCCAACGACCGAGGATCTTGGTTCCGTTTCCGCCACGCTTGCCGAATTTGTCCGGCGGCAGCTCCGGAAACAATGGCCCAGCCTTCCGACTGCGAACGAATTCCAGGAACCCCGCTGCAATGATCGCGGAGTGCAGGGGCACGGTCCGCTCGGACCCGACGTTCTTGAGCGAGCCCGCTTCGGCCGTAAAGCGCATCACGGCGATGCCTTCATCCTCGCCGATGTCATCCACGCGGAGCTGGCACACTTCCGATAGGCGCGCGCCCGAGTAGGCGCATACCAGCGGCACCCACCGCTTAACCGGATCGCGCTCGGCGGCAGCCGCCTCCAAGATCTGAGCGGCTTCGACGTCCTTGAAACCACGCTTACCCTGACCCGGCTTTTGTTTGACACTAATCGTGATGCGCTCGGCGGCGTTCTCCGCAAGCCGACGGTTATCGACACCCCACCTTAGGATGGCTCGTACGGGTGCCAAGCGGCTCTCGCGGATTGTTTTAGCGGCCAAGCCGGACGCGACGAGACTGTCCTTCCAGGCAACCAAATTCTCGCCTGTGATTTTGCCTGCGTCGCGATGACCAAGAAAATCACCGAGCTGCGCCATGACGCGCGTCCAGTCGTAGAGCGTCGTCTCGGCCGGCTTCCGTTCGGCCGACCAGCCGTTCACGAGGTCGTCGAAAGCGACAGTCGACACCTTCGTCGTTTTCGGTAGCGCTATCGTCCGCGCGGTGGGCTGCACCCGCGTCTCAAAGGCTTCTTCGCTTATATCGCCGAGCGCGTATCGCTCCAGCGTCACGCTCGCCCGTTGAATGGCCGCAGAGACGGCCTTGGCGAGCACACGGCGCCCGTCCTCGTCGAGCTGCAGCCCCTTCATTTTAATGAGTACGTCGGCTTGCTTGAGGCAGCACGCCTCCATCTCATCTTCGCCGCGGTCGGCGTACGCACCGTGAAGAACCTGATGGACAACGTCTGGGCGTCCCCATAACCCGACCCGACGCCTCAGCCACAAGCGCGGGAACAGCTCCGTCCGCCAGAAATTTGTGCTCGGGTTATCGCGATGGAGCGCGATCCAACGCTCGCAGGCCGGCGCGGCGAGTTCGTGTGCTTCCCGCTCGCTCAAGCTTATGGGACCTGCTTCGAGCGCCGCCCACCGCGCCTCGATCTCGCGAATCGCCTTGGGGTGGCGACGCCGCGCCTCCTCGGGATCCTTGGTGCCGAGGCTCACCATCTCCGTCCACTTGCCGACAAGTGGGCGCAGGTGTGCCGGGACGCCCTTGCGGGCGTAGTAGACGCCGTTGTGATGCTTGAAAGGTCGGGCCATCGGCAGAGGCATTTGTACCACCCGTTTTGTACCAGACGGGCCGTACGAAACCGTTGCGGGTCAGCAACTTACCGTGATGATTGAGCTTTTAGTAAGACTGGCGGAGAGGGGGGGATTCGAACCCCCGATGCCCTTGCAGGCATGCCGCATTTCGAGTGCGGTGCATTCAACCGCTCTGCCACCTCTCCGCGAGGTGCCTCAATGAGACGGGCGGTGCGTAGCACGCGGGGTCGGGCTTCACAAGCGGCGGCGTGGGCCGGTCAGACCACGATCGTGATCGCCTGCGCGGCCCGGGTGAGGCCGGTGTAGAGCCAGCGGGCACGGTGCTCGCGGAAGGCGTAGGATTCGTCGAACAAGGTCACCCGGTCCCATTGCGAACCCTGCGCCTTGTGGACGGTCAGCGCGTAGCCGTAGGTGAACTCGTCGGTCTCGCGACGCAGGAACAGCGGGATCTCCTCGTCCGTGCCCGAGATCATCGCGCGCAGCACCTTGATGTCGGTGGCGCGGCGGCGCAGCGCCGGGTCGTCCTCGGGCACGACGTCGAGGCGGATCAGGTCCGGGCGCGGCGGGGCGCGCAGGGCCTGCACTGTCCAGGTCGAGCCGTTGAGCAGGCCCTTCACCCGGTCGTTGCGCAGGCAGACCAGCTTCTCGCCCACCGCCGGCATCGGGTCGGTGTGGCCGGCGAGCTCCCGGAGCCGGTTGTTGTAGAGGCGGCGGGTCTTGTTGAGGCCGACCAGGACTTGGTCGCATTCCAGCACCTCGGCCGGGTCCAGCGTGCGCCGGGAGACGATCCGGCTCTGCCCGTAGGTCCCGAGTTCCAGCCGCCCGCCCTCGCGCACGGTCATGGCCATACGGACGATCGGGTCGTCCTTGGCCTGCCGGTGCACCTCGGTGAGCATCACGTCGGGCTCGGCCTCCGTGAAGAAGCCGCCGCCGCGCACGGGGGGCAGTTGCGCCGGGTCGCCCAGCACCAGCACCGGCCGGTCGAAGGACAGCAGGTCGTTGCCGAGGTCGGAATCGACCATCGAGCACTCGTCGATGATGATCAGGTCGGCCTTCGCGGCCGGGCCGGACCGGTTCAGCGTGAAGGTGGGGCCGCCCTCCTCCGCCTCCTTGGTGCGGTAGATCAGCGAGTGGATCGTGGCGGCGTCGTAGCAGCCCTTCTGGCGCATCACCGAGGCCGCCTTGCCGGTGAAGGCGCCGTAGACCACGGTGCCGTCGACATCCTCGGCGATCCGGCGGGCGAGCGTGGTCTTGCCGGTGCCGGCATAGCCGAACAGCCGGAACACCTGGCTTCCGCCGGCCTTCCGCCAGGCGGCGATGGCCTTCAGCGCCGCATCCTGCTGGGGCGCGAAAGCCGCCGGCAACCCGGCGCTCAACGGAACACCCTCATGGCCAGCGCACGGTGGGCGGCAGGGACGACAGGATCGAGGCGACGTTGCCGCCGGTCTTCAGCCCGAAGATCGTGCCCCGGTCGTAGAGCAGGTTGAACTCGACGTAGCGCCCGCGCCGGACCTGCTGCTCCTCGCGATCAGCCTCGGTCCAGGCGGTGCGGACGTTGTCGCGCACGATTTTCGGATACGCCTCAAGGAAGGCGCGCCCCACGTCGCGGGTGAAGGCCAGATCCGCCTGCGGATCTCCAGTCCAGCGATAGTCATAGAAGATACCGCCGATGCCGCGGGGCTCGTTGCGGTGCTTGAGATGGAAGTATTCGTCGCACCAAGCCTTGTAGGCCGCATGGTCGACGCCGTGGGCCGCGCAGGCGCGCTCCAGGCAGGCGTGGAAATGCCGGCTGTCAGGATCGTCCTGGCTGCGCCGCCGCACCAGAACGGGCGTGAGGTCGGCGCCGCCGCCGAACCACGCCTTCGTGGTCACCACGAAGCGGGTGTTCATGTGCACCGTCGGCACATGCGGGTTCCATGGATGCGCGATCAGCGAGATGCCGGTGGCGAAGAAGCGCGGATCCTCGGCGGCCCCGGGCATCTGGGCACGGTATTCCGGGGCGAACTCGCCGTGAACCGTGGAGATGTGGACGCCGGCCTTCTCGAACACCCGGCCCTTGAGCATCGCCATGACGCCGCCGCCGCCGGGCCGACCGGTATGGTCGGTGCGGCTCCAGGGCGTCTTCTCGAAGGTGCCGGGTCCCGTGGGGGCATCCGGATGGAACGGCCCCTCGGCCTCGGCCTCCAGGGCCTCGAAGGCCGCCAGGATGTGGTCGCGCAGGGTCGCGAACCAAGCCGCGGCCTCGGATTTCATGGCCGTCACGTCGGCCTCGGACAGGGGGGCAGTCAGGGCTGCGCGGGCGGCGTCCGGCATGGTCATGCGGTAGGCTTTCCCACTGCGCCGATTGGGCGTCAATCGGTGGGCGTCAATTCGCCGAACCGGAACCGGCGTCAGCGCCGGGCGCCCTCGCCCACGGGCTTGAGCAGGCCGGTGGCGCTTGCCACCAGCTCGCCCTGCGCGTCGCGGATCTCGGCCTCGCAGAAGGTCACCGAGCGCCCGGCACGGGTGACGCGCCCCTCCGCGATCAGGGTTCCGCGCCCCGGTGCGAGGAACCGGGTCTGCATGTCCAGGGTCACCACGGGCCGCCCGGCCTTCAGGCGGGCGGCGGTCCCGAGGGCGACATCGAGCAGCGTGCAGATCACGCCGCCATGGGCGATGCCGAGGTTGTTGGCGTGCTCGGGCCGCAGGACGAGGCGCAGCCGGGTGCGGCCCTCCCGCACGTCCAGGGCCTCGATCCCGCAATGGTCCACGAACGGGATGTGGGCGCCGAAGACCGTGCCCTGCTCCGATGGTTGATCCACGCCGCCATCCCCAGATCTGATTCCGCCGACATCGTCATCGGGCCGACAGTATACAATCCCGTGACCCGCTCACGCCCCGGATCCCGCCGCGTGCGACGTGTTTCCGGTTTGTTGCGAGACCGGGCAACGATTTTCTCAGACGAAGCCGCGGAATCGACGCGTCCCAAAGGCGTAACGCCTGCAGACCGCAAGGACCGGATCTCGTTCAAGTGCGGCTCGCCGCTGTCGCGTTGCTCGGCCGACGATTTCAGCTGCACCGACGGCTTGAGTAATATGCGTGTTCATGGCCGACGCATTATGTAAGGAAACTCTCGACGACGACTTGATTTTGTTGCACAGACGATAGAACCGTGCCCCACCGTCGGATAGAGGGAGTCATCGATGGACGACATCGCCACAGATCAGCAGCAGACCTTTATCGAGCAGGCCTCGGACATCGTGTCCGCGTATGTCTCGAACAATTCCGTCCCGATCAGCGAATTGCCCGCGCTCCTGGCCGGCGTTCACGCGGCTCTGGCAAAGCTCTCCGCTCCGGCGGCTGCCGTCACCGAGACGGCCGACAAGCCCACGCCGGCCCAGATCCGCAAGTCGGTGACCCCGGACGCGCTGATCTCGTTCATCGACGGCAAGCCCTACAAGACGCTGAAGCGTCACCTGTCGCGCAACGGCCTGACCATCGAGCAGTATCGCGAGCGCTTCGGCCTGCCGCGGGACTACCCCTCGACGGCCGCCAGCTACTCGGCGCAGCGTTCCGAGCTCGCCCGCAGCCTCGGCCTCGGCCAGCAGCGCCGCAAGTCCGCGGCGCCCGTGCAGGAGCCCGAGGAGGAGCCGGCCGAGAAGCCGAAGAAGGCGAGCCGTCCGCGCAAGGCCAAGGAAACCGCCTGATCCAGCCGGTCGCCCGGTCTCGGGCGGCCCCGATCCCGGAGCCTCGATCCGACTGATGGTTCGGGCGGCGCACATCCCGTGCGCCGCCCGAACCATATCTGCGTTCCGGGGGCCGCCCCGCGCACCGTGGAAACCGATCAGGCGAAGTCGGCGAGATCGTCGGCCACATCCCCCGCGGCGCGCTCCGTCTCGGCTTTCTCGGCCTCGCTCTTCTCAGGCTTGTCGGCCTCTGGCTGACGGCCGGGCGCCGTCGACAGCCCATCCGCGTCCGGCGCATCACCGCCCTGCCCGTCCTTGGTTCGGTCCGGCATCCGGCTCGACATGCTGCGCACTCCCATGGCCCGTTCGGCTGGGGTGCAAAGCCCCCAACGACACACCCGTTCCGAACCCACCACTGCGCGTCCGGTGACGGACAGGCTCTGCGTGATCCCGTTCGAGGCGTGCCGGCGCGGCGGCGGACCGGATCTCGACCCCGCGGCTCACCGGCCTGCCCCGGGGTCGGCCGCTCCGCAGACCGGGCGGAACGCACACCGTATCGTGACGGCGGCGAGCCGGCCCGACCCGGCTGGCGCCGGATCTGAGATGCACCGGATGCGACCGATCGCGAAGGCTCGCGTTGACCGCCCGGCAACACGGGACGGGAGCGTGGATTGGGCAATCGCTACGGGTTGGAGATTCGCGCCGCCGCAGGGTCCGACGCTCCGGGTCTCGGCGAACTCCTGGGTGCGGCCGGTGTCGCGGTCGGCGCGGCGGATCTGACGGTCCGGCTCGACGCGCTCCAGGGCGGCGGCGGCACGGCCCTGGTGGCGGTGGAATGGGGCCCGCCGAGCGGCCTGATCGCGCTCAGTCCCGTCCGCACCCTGGAGGCGCCCAGGGCGACGGGCCTGATCACCACCCTGATCGTCGGGGCGGAGTCCCGGCGCCGGGGCATCGGCCGAGTGCTCCTGAAGGCGGCCGGGCGGGCGGCGCGCCAGGCTGGCTGCGACCGGCTGGTCCTGAGCGTCGGGCCCGGCCAGGACGACCTGCGCGCCTTCTGCGAGGCCGCCGGGTTCGTCGCCGACGGGCACAGCCTCGCTCGGCCCTTGCTGAAGCGCGGATCCGGCGAGACTTGAGATCCGCGACACCATGGGCGCAGCCGGCAGCGGATATCGGGCGTTGACCCGCAGATACTGGAGTTCCACCGATGCTGCTGAGATCCGAAACCCCGCCGTCACCCGGAAACCTTCAGGCCGATCCGCCGCCGGATTCGAATAACCCGACCTCGGCGCAGCTCAAGGGCGATATCGACAGCGGGCGAACCGGCGACAAGATTCCCCATGTCGATGTCGGCGCCGCCCCGCTCGGCACCTGCGAGGAGGCCGGAGGCGCACCGCCGACCTCCCAGGAAGTCCGCCTGGCTCGGCAGAACGAGCGCGCGCCCTCCGAGAAGGCGGCGGCCGGGATCATGCAGACGCGCACGCCCTGGATCACCCCGGCCTTCGCGGGCGCAATCGTGGCGATCGCGGTGGTGCTGACGGTGTCCCTCTGGCTGACGCATTAGGGCCGTTCCCGATCGCGTTGCGATCCGGAACGGCTCTCCGTCCTAGATCCGACGCGCTCGCTGAGGCCGAACCGGCATCTACGCCGGCGGCGAGCGCTCCGGGCCGGACCCCGCGGGGTCCCGGGATGATGCAGGACGACACGGTACCGCTGGAGGCGGCTTAAAGGTCGATTCACGTCGATGCGGTTAGCGTGAGCTTACTGCAGTCTTGCGTAAACCGATCCTCATGCCCCCATCCGTCGACGCTCCGCCGGACCTGTCCGGGCTCCTCGAATTGGCACGGATCGAGAATCTCGATCTCAAGCCGGTGATCCTCCGCGTGCAGACCGACTTGTTCGTTCGGGCACCCGGACGGGACCGGGCCGAGGTCGAGATTTTCGAATCCCTCGCCTGCGGCCTGATCCCCACGGTGGACGACGAGACCGCCGAGGTCGTGGCCCGCAAGCTCGCCCCCTACCCCGAGACGCCACCCACCGTCCTGGAGGCGCTCGCCCTCCGCGGCGGCGCCGTCCGCGACACGGTGGTGACGCTCGCCCCGGTCCTGAGCCACAGCCTGATCGAGGCCGCCCTCGCCGACGGATCCGACATCGCCGCCCGCATCGCCACCCGGGTTGGGCTGAGCCGCGAGGCGGTCGACGGACTGTCCCGCGAGGACCGCCTCGAGATCGACGTGGCGCTCGCCGCCAATGTCGGCATCACCCTGCGCGGTGCGGCGCTCGCCCGCCTCGTGAGCCGCGGCCGCGGCGTCGCCGACCTCGCGCACCGGCTCCTGGCCCGGCCGGATGTCTCGGCCGCCGACCTCGTGCCGCTCTACCTGCACGCCGATCCGATTCGCCGCGAGGTGATCGGCCGGACCGTCGAGGCGACCGCCGCCCTGCGCCCCTGCCCGCCGCCGCCGCGCGGCCTGGGCGAGACCCTGACCGGCCTCTCGGCGGCCCAGGACGTCCCGCGCTTCATCGCGGCCCTGGCCGACAGCCTCGGAATCGCCCACGACTTCCTCGCCGTCGTCACCGATCCCGGGGCACGCTACGACTTGCTGACGCTCGGGTTGCGCGCCGCCGGCCTGCACGAGGAGGAGGCGGTCTTCATCTTCCTCACCCTCAACCAGGGCGTCGCGCGCTCGGCCGAGCGTGTCTCCGGCCTGGTGCGCCTGTTCCGGACCGTGAGCCGGCCGGCCTCCCGCGACCTGATCGCGGCGATCCTCGATACGCCGCTGGCCGAGCGCGGACGCAGTGAAGCCCACCAGCCGCTGCACGGCCCGGAGGCAACGCTGCGCCAGGGCCCCGAGCGCGCCGGGGCACAGCGCCCGCCCCTGCCGATGCGCGCCTTCCGGGCGACCGGCGGCGAGGCCGGCTGAGCCATCGCGGTCAGGGATTCAGAAGGGCTCGGCCCTTTGGAAACCCGATATCAGCGCGGATCCGACGGGCCCCGCCAGGCGGGCTGCCGGTCGGAGGCTTCCAGCGTGTCGTTCGAGGCCGGCTCGGGCTCGTCAACGCCGGCGCGTCGGCTCAGCTCCGCCATCAGGCCCCGGGCCAGCACTGCACGCACCGCCCGGTCCCGGGTCTCCGTAGGGATTGCGTCGAGGGCGGCCGGAACCGCATTCCGAGCGTTCGCGGCGGCCGCGCCCGTAAGCTTGCGGGTCTCCGCGGCCGGATCCGCGCCGGTGCGCAGCAGGGCGCAGTACGAGAGCGCGCCGATCACCAGCGCGGCGCGCAGCAGGAAAGTCATCGGGCGGGCTCCGTGGCGGATGTCGCGCGCTATCGAACGCGAAAATCCGTCCGGTTTCGTGAACTCCGCCTCAACCGGTTCGGTTTTCACGCGCCATGGTGAACGAAGCCCGCGCGTAGAAGTCTGGTTACCTTACGGAAAGCATCCCGCGCATTCGGCCAAGTCGCGCAACACTCGTTTAAGCCGCCCCTGCGACTGTCCGGTAGTCGTTTTGAAGTCGAGCCGGAGGCGCGGGGAATGTCGATTGGCATTCACCGCGGCGCGTGTGAGCCTTGCCTGTAAAAAAAGCCCTGACGTCTCTGCTCGACGACCGTCTCGCGGGGCTCGTCCACGAATCCGTGGCGGATGATGCGAGCGTTCGGTTCCGGCATGAGCGCTTCCTGGTGTCGCGCCTCGCCACCGGCGTGGTGATGATGGCGGCGCTGCCGCCTTACCTGCTCTGGCGCGGGGTGCCGTCGGGCATCGAGGTGGTGGCGATCGCCAGCCTGCTGCTGCCGGTGCTGGCCGCCGTGCTGCTCGCCCGCACCGGGTGCCTCTGGATGGCGCACGCGATCTCGTCGGCCGGCCTGACCGGGCTGGTGGTCTGCCTCGCGGGCCTCACCGGCGGAGCCACCTCCCCGGCCGCGGTCTGGCTGGTGGCGATCCCGCTGGAGGCCCTGGTGTCCGGCTCGATGCGGGCCACCGCCGCAGCGGCATTCCTGGCCGTCCTCGGCGTCCTGGGGGTGGTCTTCCTGGGCTCCTGGGGCGGCGCCGTCCCGCTGGTGGACATCTCCGCCAGCGTCGCCCTTCCGGTCTTCGCGATCACCGCGATCGGCCACGTCGCCGCCCAGGCCCTGGAGCACATGCGCAACGAGGGCACCTGGCGCGAGCGGCTGCGCGACAACGAGGCCCGCGACCGGTTGCTGCTGTCGGCGATCGACGACCTCGTGACCTGGCACGACCGCAACGGCCGCGTGCTCGAGGCGTCGGTCTCGGCGAGCCGGATGGTCGGCAGCGACGCGGCGCAGCTGCGCGGCCACGGCCTGCTGGAGCGGGTCCACGTCGCCGACCGTCCCGCCTTCCTCAAGGCGGTGAGCGACGTCGCCGCCAGCGGGCGCCCGGCCACGCTGCCGCTGCGCCTCCACGTCGAGCCCGCCGCCGGCCGGCCCGACGGCGCCCGCCTGATCCATGCCGAGATGCGCGCCCACCGGATCGCGCACGGCCCCCACGACACGGCCATGACGGTGGTGGCGGTGACCCGCGACATGACCGAGCATCACCGCCACGCCGAGGAGCTGGAGCGCGCCCGCGCCGAGGCCGAGCGCGCCGACGCGATCAAGGGGCGGTTCCTGGCCAACGTCACGCACGAGCTGCGCACGCCGCTCAACGCGATCATCGGCTTCTCGGAAGTGCTTGCCGGTGAAGGCGCGGTCAGCCTCAGCCCGGACCAGGCCCGGGAATATGCCGGGATCATCGGCTCCTCCGGCCACCACCTCCTCGGCGTCGTCAACACGCTCCTCGACATGAGCCGGATCCAGAGCGGCAACTTCGACTACGCGCCGGAGACGTTCGATGCCGCTGCGCTGGTGCAGACCTGCTGCGACCTGATGCGTCTCAAGGCCGAGACCGCAGGGGTCACGCTGGCGGCCTCCGTGCCGGGCCCGATCGAGATCACGGCCGATCCCAGCGCGTGCCGACAGGTCCTGATCAATCTGATCTCGAACGCGGTGAAGTTCACCCCGCGGGGCGGACGGGTCGACCTGTCCCTGCGCCGTGGCCCGGATGGCCTGGAGATCGTCGTCGCCGATACCGGCGTCGGCGTCGGCGAGGGCGACCTGCCCAAGCTCGGCAGGCCGTTCTTCCAGGCCGGCAGCGGCGGCTACAAGCGCCAGCACGAGGGAACCGGTCTCGGCCTCTCGGTGGTGCAGGGCCTCGTCGGCCTGCACGGCGGCGCGATGCTGATCGAGAGCGCCCCGAGTGCCGGGACCGCCGTCACCGTGACGCTGCCTTTCGTCTGCCGGGATCCGGCGGCCGCGGCAGGCCCCGCCCCGATCCGCACGGCCGTGCGCGGCGCGGCCGCCCCGCGCCGGGCGGTGGTGCGCCTGCCGCTCGGCCTGTTCGACGCGGAACCCGGCGCCGCGTCGGAGCCGGCCCTGCGCCGCGCCGGCTGAGCCAGCGATCCGCGAGAAGGAGACACGATGTCAGGCTACCGCGAGATCACCGTCCCGGGCGAGGCACGCTCCGCCCACCGTCCCGTCCAGCGGCGCGCCGCCCCGAGCGACTGGCGCGGCGTGCTCGTGGGGGCCATGAAGGCCACGGGCGCCTCGTGCCGGAACAGCCCCGGCACGGTGGTCAGCAGCCTCGTGGCCGTGGGAGCGGCCGGCTTCATCTGCTTCAATGCCCTCGGCCATCAATCCGGCCGCCATCCGGCGCCGATCCTGCCCAAGGTCGCGGCTCAGAAGGTCCCTGCCCCGCGCGAGGCGGCGGCGGCCCCGAAGGAGGCGATCCGGGATGTCGCCAAGGAGCCGGTGCAACCCGAACGCGCCGCGGCCAAGCAGGCCGTCCGCGACCCGATCGCCGAGTTGATCCGCTCCGACGAGACGACCGCCTCGGTGACGCCCAGGGCCGTCCCGACCCGGTCTGCCGCGAAGCCGGCACCGAAGGAGACCGCCAAAGAAGCCCCGAAGACGGCCAAATCCGAAAAGGACGCCGATCCGGTGTTACGCGCGCAGAAGGCGCTGTCGAAGCTCGGCTATCCGGTCAAGCCGGACGGTGCGATGGGGCCGGGCACCCGGGCGGCGATCGAAAAGTTCGAGCGCGGCGCCAAGCTGCCGGTGACCGGCGAGGCCGCGGGCCGGACCCTGCGCGCATTGCTGTCCCACGCCGGACAGGGTTGAGGCGCTCGCCGGCGCGGCGAGGGCCTATAGGAGCCGGCGAGAACCGGGCGAGGCCCGGATCCGCCGGCTTGGCGCACTCAGTATTGCGTGCCGGTGAAGCGGCAGATCGTCTTGCAGTGCGGGCCGCCATTACCCTGCCAGGACTTCGCATGGCCGATCGACCCGGTCATGTCCTGGGTCGGATTTCCCCCGGATCGATGGACCACGATGTTGCAGGGGTCGCTCGCGGTCCGCTGATAGCGTGGGCAGGACCTCGACTCGCGGTTGCCCAGCAGATCCATCAGCGTTTCCGCCTTGACGTCGGCCGGTGCGCTGACCGCGCAGGCGGAGGACAGGATGAGTGCAGCAATCCAAGCGAATCTCGGCATGTAGATGCTCCTTTCCGCGCCGTCTCCTGCAAATCTGAGCGGCTTATGCTCAGTTAATCATCAGAATTCAGTGATTATGTGCGCAATAACACATCGATTGATCTTATTTTAATCCCGATCTTGACGGATTATTTTCTCGGATTACTCGGCCGACTTGATCGTTGTGCATCCGGTCGGGCGAAGGCCGGGTCTGGCGCGATGCGAGCGGTCCGATCCACGGTTGCTCAAGCGGCCGCTTTCGCGCATCCCGGGCGCTCGTCCGGGAGGCCCGACACGCATGCGCCTGCGCTCCGATTTCTGGGTCTCGGCCCACCTGCGCCGCCTCGGCATCGAGGGCATCCCGGCGGTCCAGCGGCGGCGCGGCTCTCCGGAGGCCGGCGCGATCTTCGTCAAGGTCGACCGCCTCGACGGCACCGCCGACCTCTACGGCCCTGCCCCCCAGGCCCTGTTCGAGGCTGAGGACAGCGGCGACCGCCGCTTCACCGCGCTCGTCACGGGCGGCACGCCGCTCGACGTCGAGGAGCGGCTGACCAAGGAGATCCGGTTCGATTCCGATCTCTGGATCGTCGAGATCGACGATCGACAGGGACGGCATTTTTTGGAATTGGCGGAGTAGTTTAGACGCTCTCAGCCTGGGAGATCGCCAATAATAATGTGAATGATAATCGTGTTATTCAGCTCAATACCGCCACCGGATTCAGGGCGGGGCGGTGAGCCATCACCCCGATCCTGTCGCTTCCCCTACCCCCACAATTCCGGCTCCGGCGGATGCACGATGCTGCCGTCGTAGTGCAGCGGCGGGGCGCGGTCGCGGGCGAGCAGCAGGGGGCCGTCGAGGTCGACGAAGTCGGCCTGGGACGCCAGCAGCGTGGCGGGCGCCATGCCGAGCGAGGTGCCGAGCATGCAGCCGACCATCACGGACAGGCCCCGGGCCCGGGCCTCGCGGGCGAGCAGCACCGCCTCGGTCAGGCCGCCGGTCTTGTCGAGCTTGATGTTGATCGCGTCGTAGCGGCCGGCCAGCCCGTCGAGGCCGGCGCGGTCGTGCAGGCTCTCGTCGGCGCAGACCGGGACCGGGTGCGGGATCTCGGCGAGCAACGCGTCGGCGTCGGCCGGCAGGGGCTGCTCGATCAGCGCGACGCCCGCCGCCAGGCAGGCCGCGAGGTTGGCCTCGACGGTCTCCGGCCGCCACGCCTCGTTGGCGTCGACGATCAGCCGGGCTTGCGGGGCGCTCGCCCGCACCGCTGCAATGCGCTCGGGGTCGCCGACGCCGCCGAGCTTCACCTTGAGCAGCGGCCGGTGGGACGCCGTGCGAGCGGCCTCGCCCATGCTCTCGGGCGTGCCGAGGCTCAGCGTGTAGGCGGTGACGGCCGGCTGCGGCGCCGGCAGCCCGGCGATCTCCCAGGCCCGGCGGCCCTGGAGCTTGGCCTCCAGGTCGAACAGGGCCGAGTCGAGGGCGTTGCGCGCCGCCCCCGCCTTCATCCGTGCGGTCAGCTCGTCTCGGCCGATCCCGGCGGCGATCGCCTCCGCCTGCCCCTCGATCAGCGCGACGACGCTCTCGACGCTCTCGCCGTAGCGCGGATAAGGCACGCACTCGCCGCACCCGATCCCGTTCGCGTCCGTGATGGTCGCCACCACCACGGCGATCTCGGTGCGGCTGCCCCGGGAGATCGTGAACGCGCCGGCGATCGGGAAGCGCTCGACGGAGAGGGTCAGGCGGCGGGCCATGTCAGACCTCCGGGAAGTCGGCGACGATCCGGTCGACCAGCCCGGCGACGCCGAAGCGCACCGGGTCGGTGGCGGGCAGGCCGTGCTCGGCGGCGAGTTTGTCGAGAAGCGCCTTGGCCTCGCCCTCGCTGAGCGCCTGCGTGTTCACGGCAATGCCCACCGGGCGGATCGCCGGGTTGGTCAGGCTGCCGAGCTGCACGGTGAGGTCGATCACCTGCTGGAGGGTCGGCAACGGGTGTTTCACGCCCCGCATCGTGGTGCGGGTCGGCTCATGGCAGACCACGAAGGCGTCGGCCTGCGCACCGTGCAGGAGGCCCAGGCTGACCCCCGCGAAGGACGGGTGGAACAGCGAACCCTGCCCTTCCAGCAGGTCCCAGTGATTCGGGGCGGCCTCCGGCGAGATCGTCTCGACCGCACCGGAGATGAAGTCGGCCACCACCGCGTCGATGGCGACGCCCCGGCCGGAGATGAACACGCCGGTCTGTCCGGTGGCGCAGAAATCCGCGTCGAGGCCGCGCTCGCGCATGCCGCGCTCCAAGGCCAGCACGGTGTACTTCTTGCCGACCGAGCAATCGGTGCCGACGGTGAGCAGGCGCCGGCCCGCGCGCTTGGTGCCCTTGCCGGTGGGGAAGCGCTCATCGGTGTGGCGGACGTCGTGGAGCTGGCGGCCGCGCCGGGCGGCGGCCTCCGCGATCACCGGGACCGCACCGAGCTTGACGTGCAGGCCGCTCGCCACGTCGAGACCGGCCTCGATCGCCGCCACGATCTCTTTGATCCAATGGTCCGGCAGCGTGCCGCCGGCGTTGACCACGCCGATCACCAGGGTCCGGCAGCCCTTGGCCAGGGCCTCCGGCAGGGTCATGTCGGGGATCCCCAGATCGGCCGCGCAGCCGGGGAGACGCATCTGGCCGACGCACCATTCCGGGCGCCAATCCTTGATGCCGTAGGCGGTCTTGGCCGCCAGCGTGTCGGGCACGTCACCCAGGAACATCAGATAGGGCGTGGCGATCTGCATCGGTCGAAAAGCCTTCTGGGGAAGCCGGCGGTCCGTCTATGCGGGATCGTGGCCGCCCGGCGCAATGCACGATGGCGGCCAGGGCGGTGGACGCCGCCCCTGTCCGGCGCATCGCCGGCATGTCCGGGCAGCGGTGGATTTCCCAGGCCGCTCCGTCCTTTCGGCCCGCGCGCCGGAACGGGCGGCATCCGCGCACGATTGCCGAGGGAGTCCCGCTCGCGATGGGCGGATTCTATCCGTCGAGCCGCCTTCCGCATCCGGAGGTCATCCGATGATCTTCATGACCGACGCTACAGGCGCCCTGACGTATGTCAGCTCCGAATGGCATGGCCTTACCGGGCAGGCCAGCCGCGACGCCGTCGGGCAGGGCTGGTTCGAGCGGCTCCACAGCGAGGACGGCGCAGTGCTGCGGGCGGTCATCAAGGAGGCCGCAGAGGCGCAGGCCGAGTTCACCGTCCAGTTCCGCCTGTCCAGCGAGGGCGGCGCGTCGATCTGGGCGATGGCCGGGGCGGTGCCTTCCTACGGGCCGCCCGGTCGAACCTTTCTGGGATTCCTGGGCTCGATCACCGAGATCACCCCCGGCAGCGAGGCCCTGCAGGCGCAGGGCGGCCTCGGGCGCTTCGTCCCGCCGCCGCCGAGTCCCTCCACGGCTCCGGTCTCGACCCTCGATCTCGTAGCCGACCATCTGCTGATCGCGCACGGCCTGATCGAAGAGGATGGCGGCAAGGCCGCGCTGGCGCCCCTGCAGGAGGCCCTGTTCCGGGTCGCGCAGGAGATCGCGCGGCTGATGGCGGTCTCGCCCGACGCATCCGGCGTCGGGGACGGCGAAACGGTTCACTGAGGCCGGCCCGGGCTCACCCGGACCGGCCGCGGCCATCAGGCGGCGCGTCGTCGCGCAACCACCGCCTCGTCCGCCACGGGCTCGACCGGGGCGAGGACGCCCGTCGGCCGGACCATGCCCGCGGCGCCCGCGAGCCCCCCCTTGCGGAGTTCCAGTCCGAGGAAGCGCACGCGCTCGAACGGACCCGGCAGGGTCAGCCCTTCGGTAAGCGCCTGGTCGAAGCCGAAGCGCGCGTAGTAGGGCGCGTCGCCGACGAGCAGCACCGCGCCGTGACCCAGCGATTCCGCCCGCCCGAGGGCGGCCTGCATCATCACCGAGCCGAGCCCCTGGCCCTGGATCGCCGGATCGACCGCGAGCGGCCCCAGCAGCAGCGCCGGGCGGGCGAGGCCGGCCTCGACGTGCCACAACCGCAGGGTGCCGACGAGGCGGCCGGCCCGGGTCGCCGCGAGGGCGAGGCCGCGGGCGGGACGCCGCCCCTCGCGCAGGCGCTCCGAGGTCCGGGCGCGTCGATTGCCGGCAAAACAGGCGTCCAGCAGGCGCTCGCGCGCCGGGACGTCGTGCAGGTGCTCCGCGCGGATCTCGATCATGGCAACGCCCTCCCCGGGCCGACAAGCGGGAGAAGCTATTTTTGGATGGCGGGCCGAACGCCCTCCATCCCTGCGGCTTTCGAGATCGACGTCCGGCGGCCGTGGGCCGCCGGAACGATCCGAAAAAAAATCAGATGACGATCTGCTGGAGGGGCGGGAAGCCGTTGAAGGCCACCGCCGCGTAGGTCGTGGTGTAGGCGCCGGTGCCCTCGATCAGGACCTTGTCGCCGATCGAGAGCGAGACCGGCAGCGGGTAGAGCTGCCGCTCGTAGAGCACGTCCACCGAATCGCAGGTCGGGCCGGCGATGACACACGGCTCGGTCCGGTCCCCGTCCCGGGTGGTGCGGATCGGGTAGCGGATCGACTCGTCCATGGTCTCGGCGAGCCCGCCGAACTTGCCGATGTCGAGATAGACCCAGCGCACCTCGTCGGGATCGGCGGACTTCTTCGACACCAGCACGACTTCCGCCTCGATCAGGCCGGCATTGCCGACCATGCCGCGGCCTGGCTCGATGATCGTCTCCGGGATCTGGTTGCCGAAATGCTTGGTGAGGCCGCGGAAGATCGCCTCGCCGTAGCTCTCCACGCCCGGCACCGCCTTGAGGTACTTGGTCGGGAAACCGCCGCCGAGGTTGACCATCGACAGGCCGATGCCGCGCTCGGCGCATTCGCGGAAGATCGCCGCCGCGGAGCCCAGCGCGCCGTCCCAGGCCTCGGTGTTGCCCTGCTGCGAGCCGACGTGGAACGAGATGCCGTAGGCCTCCAGACCGTGCCGGTGGGCGTGCTCGAGCACGTCGGTCGCCATCTCGGGCACGCAGCCGAACTTGCGCGACAGCGGCCAGTCGGCGCCGGCGCCGTCGCACAGGATGCGGCAGAACACGCGCACGTCGGAGGCCGCGACCTCCACGGACTCGGCGGCCCGGGCGATCTTGTCGACCTCGGCCTGGCAATCCACCGCGAACAGGCGGATGCCGAGCTTGAGCGCGCGGCCGATGCAGCGCTCCTTCTTGATGGTGTTGCCGAAGGAGATCCGGTCCGGGGTGGCGCCGGCGGCCAGCGCCATCTCCATCTCGGCCACCGAGGCGGTGTCGAAGCAGGAGCCCATCTCGGCGAGCAGGCGCAGCACCTCGGGGGCCGGATTAGCCTTCACGGCGTAGAACACGCGGGTGTCCGGCAGGGAGCGCGCGAAGGCGGTGTAGTTGTCGCGCACGACATCGAGGTCGAGGACCATCACGGGTCCCTCGTCCTGACCGAGGTCACGGCGCACGCGCAGGAAATCACGGATGCGATCGGTCATGGTCGTCTCCCGGCACGGGTTCGCGAGCGCCCGACTTGCGGGCGCGCTGTCGATGTGACGGCCCAACGGGCCGTCGGCGTCAGGGAGCGATGCGTCGCGCGGACCCACGCGCTTTGGAGACGCGTCGATCCATGCGGGCGCAGAGCACCCGGAAGCTGCCGTGGATTGGAAGGGAGGACCCCCACCGCACGCCGGGCAAAGAGAAACAAGCCTCTTCGGTGCCGGCCTTTGGAGGGCCGACGAGACCAAAAAAGCCCGTTCGTCGTTGCTTTAAGCTGCGTCCCCCGTGGAGAGCGGGGTTCGCCGGTTTCGCCTCCGGCTGCCGGTTGTTGTCGGGGTCCGGTGTTGCCACCTGGATGCCGGCCGTAGGGATCCACCCTTGCGACCATCGATCCTTTAAGACCCCTGGCGGCTGTCCGGCAGTTGACCGGATGCCCACCAACCGGCACGCGGCCACAGGCACGTGCGAAATTGGGCACCGCGCATATATGGAGAACGACCCCCGACAACAAGGGGTTTCGGGCCCGATCGACCCGTATTCCCCCACGCGATCCGCCCACGGCCGCCGCCGTTGCAAAAACGCCGCATCCTGGACCAGCGGCCGGGTCGCGCGGGCTTCCCAAGCGGTCCGGAAGCGGGCATCTGACCGCCGGAGCGATGTCCTTAGTCGAGCGTGTGATGGCCGGGCCGAACAGATCGAGAGCGGTGCCGGATCGTCTCGCCATCGCGCCCGGCTCCGGCGCGGCGTCCTCATCATCCATCCGCACGGACCGAACCGGCTTCGGCGCCGGCACGACGGCCCGGGCGTGAGCGCCCCCGTGAACGCCCCCCTGGGCATGAACGCGCGCGATCCTCACGGAGATGGGCTCCCGGAGCCGGAGATCCGCACGGCCGGGCTCGCCGACCTCGACGCCCTCGTCGCCCTGGAACACGCCGCCTTCGCCACCGACCGGGCCGAGCGCCGGGCGATCCGCCACGCGATCCTGTCCCCGAGCATGGACGTCCTTGCGGCGCTGATCGCGGGGCCGGAGGGGGATGGCGATCCGGTCCTGGTCGGCGCGGCGGTGCTGGAGCGGCGACGCGGGAGCCGGATCGCCCGCCTCGCCTCGATCGCGGTGGCGCCCAACCGCGGCGGCCTCGGGCTCGGCGGCAAGCTCCTCGACGCCGCGGAGGCCCAGGCCCGCACCCATGGCTGCGACCGCCTGCGCCTCGAGGTCCGCGCGGACAACGGCGCCGGCATCCGTCTGTACCAGCGCCGGGGCTACACCCGCTTCGCCGTGCAGCCCGCCTATTACGAGGACGGGATGGAGGCCTGGCGCTACGAGCGCGGGCTGTAGGGAGCCGGTCGACGACGGGCGCAGGCCTGGGTTTGCGTTCGACCCGGCGATCGAGATGGACGCCCGCTCGAGCGCCGCGGCGACCCCGGCTTGGCGCCGCAGACCGACCCGCGACCCGTATGCGTCAAGCGACGGCGCGCGATGCGTCCCGCTCGGGGCCGGAGCTATTCAAGCCCGTCCGCTGGCCACGATCCATCGGCCCCTGCCGCAGCGCCAGCAAGAAGGCGCGGACCTGAGAATCGATCTGTACCGATTGCGACCGCATCGCGCGCGCGACCTCGAGGGCGCCGCCGGCCGCGCCCGCGGTTTCGCCGGCGACCGAGCGAACGCCCGAGATGCTTCCGGAGAGCTGGCTTGCCCCGTCCACGGCCTTCCGGACGTTGCGGGCGATCTCATGTGTCGCGGCATCCTGTTGCCCAATCGCCAAAGCCACGCTGGCGGCCGAGTCCAAGATGACGGCCATGACATCTGAGACCTGATCGTTGGCGACCACCGCACGGCGCGTACCGTCTTGGATCTCGGCGACGTGCGCGACGATGTCCTGCGTGGCCTTCGCCGTCTGGGCCGCGAGCGTCTTCACCTCGGCAGCCACCACGGCGAACCCCTTCCCCGCCTCGCCGGCGCGGGCCGCCTCGATGGTGGCGTTGAGCGCGAGCAGGTTCGTCTGTTCGGCGATCGCCTGCACCGAGGCCACGACCAGTCCGATACGCTCGCCCGTCGCGGCAAGGTCCCGCACTTGCCCGGCCGTTTCTCCGGCGGTGACGCTCCCCTGACGGACCGTTTGCGACATCCGGTCGATCTGCTGCGCGATCTCCTGGATCGACCCCGACAATTCCTGTGTGGCGGCGGATACGGCCGAGACATGCGCGGCGGTGTCGGTCGAGATCGTCGACGCGCTATCCGCCTCGCGGGCCGTCTGTGTCGAAATCGCCGTCAGCGCCTCCGCCATGTCGCCCATCTCGCGGGTGTTGCGGGCAACGGTCGTGACCACATCCTGCATGGCACCCTGGAAGCCGCTGAGCGTGTCCTCGAGCTGATCCAGGGTTCTGGCTTTCTCGACAGCGGCCATCTCGGCCTCCCGTTCGAGACGCTGGCGCGCCTGAGCGTCCATCTGCAGGATCTGCACGGCGCGCGCCATGGCGCCGACCTCGTCCCGACGCTGGGTGGCGGGGATGTCGCGGTCGAGATCCCCACGGCCGAGATCGATGAGGACATGGGTCAGTCTTCTGAGCGGCACCATCGCACGGTTTAGGACGCCCCAAAGAAGGGCGACGCTGACCAGGGTGATCGCGACACCGACGAGCACGGCGTGCTGCAACAACGCATCCAGGGTCGCCAGGAAGTCCGCCTTCTTCACGCCGACGTAGAGGATGCCGATCGTCTGGCCGCCGGCGTCCTGAATGGGCTCGTACCGGGTGAGATAGGCTGTGCCGAGAATATCCACCTCGCCGCGAAAGCCCCGGCCGTCACGCAGGACCGTGTCACGGGCGGCCCCGGCGGCGAGATGCGTTCCGATCGCGCGCCGGCCGTCCGGCGCCATCACATTGGTGGCGATCCGCGTATCGCCGAGGAACACGGTGGCGGTCCCTCCGAGAATGTCGCGGACACGATCGACCGCTGGATCGTCGGCGGCAATCGCGTGCCGCCCGATCACCAGCTGTCCGGCCGTGATCGCGAAGGCCGCCCCCGCCCCGCCCTCGTCGATGAGGGTTTGGCGAAGCAGGCGAAGATTGCTGTCGAGTGCCAGCTGGGCGCGATCCCGAAGTTCGCCACGCATCTCCGTCAGCATCAGGCCGGAAATGCTTGCGATCGACAATGCGATCAGCACGGTCACCAATATACCGACGCGAAAAGATATCGAATGTCTCGTATCTATCTCAAACATCGGTTATAAATATCCATATGACTGCCAATTTCCTGCAAGTCAATTTCACAGGCTCGAATTGATGTCAACATTTGAGTCATCTATACGGCTTACTGCCCGCAAAATGGCTTAATTTAATTCTCTACTCTGATGGATTTGAGATTATTTACAGCTCGGTCATTCGACCATCAATCGACGATCGAGCTGCTGTTTGCCGTATTTTGTATATCGCGCCTCCGAGATGGCGCGCCCGCGTCGAAACTGCGCGGCAGGCGAGCGGCGGCTTGCGGCCTACACGCGGCCCCTCGCCCTGTTCCCGCCCTGTTAGGAGAGTCTTACGGGTCCGACCCTAAGCCCTGGGGCACCTTATAAAACCTCGCCGCGCATGAGGCGCCGTCCATGGCCGTGATCGCCGCCTTCGTGATCAATGCGGGGCTCAACTTCGTCCTCGGGCTGCTGATCGCGCAGCTGCTCGGGCCCGCCGATTTCGGCCGGTTCGCGCTGGCGACCACCGGGGCGATCGTGCTCAACACGGTGCTGTTCGAATGGCTGCGGCTGTCGGCGACGCGGTTCTACTCGGGGCGCGTGCGGGTGGACGAGCCCTGGATCCGCCATGGGCTCGACCGGGCCTACCTGCGCATCGGCCTGGTGCTGCTCTGCGCCGCCGCCCTGTGCGGGGCGTTCGGCTTCGGCGGCGGCGCGAGCGGGCGGGAGGCGGTCCTGTGCGGCACCGCCCTGGCCGCGCTCGGCATCGGGGTGTTCGACTACCACGCGGCCCTGGCGCGGGCGCGGTTCGACGGGAAGCTCTATCTCGGTCTCGTGGCGGTCAAGAACGTCTTGGCCTTCATCCTGATGGCGGCGGCCGCCTGGTGGCTGCCACAACCGGCCTGGGTGCTGGCGGCGGCGGGGCTCAGCCAGTTCGTCGCCGTGGTCCTGCTGCGCCACCCGCTGCGCGACCCGCGGAGTGCGTTCGAGCGGCCGCGCCTGACCGCGACCTGGCGGGTCTTCGCCCGCTACGGCCTGCCGCTGATCGCCGCCAACACCGCCTACCAATGCCTCGCCTTCGTGAACCGAGGCGCGATCGCCGGCCATGCGGGCTTCGCCGAGGCCGGCTACTTCGCGCTCGCCGCCGACGTGACCTCCCGCTCGCTGATGACGCTGGGCACCGCGCTGGACTTGCTGCTGTTCCAGTTCGCCGTGCAGGCCGAGGAGCAGCACGGCCGCGCGGCGGCCGAGGCGCAGGTGGCCGAGAATGCCGGCACCGTGTTCGCCCTGCTGGCACCCTGCGCGGTCGGCTTCTGGGCGGTGCTGCCGGCGCTCCAGGGGCTGGTGGTGCCCGATGCCTATCGCGGCCCGTTCGAGAGCTACAGCGTCGCGCTGATGCCCGGCCTGTTCTGCCTGGCGATGATGTTCTACGCCCTCAACCCGGTCTTCCAGATCCGCCGCCGGACCTTTCCGGTGATCGCGGCGGCCCTGGTCGGGCTCGCGGTCAACGGGGCCGGCCTCCTGCTCCTGCCCGACCGGATGGGCGGGATGGGCGTCGCCCTGGCCCAGACGCTGGGCCTCGCCGCCGCCGCGCTCTGGCTCGGCTGGCGGGCGCTGACCGGCCCGGAGCGGATCGTGCTGCCCTGGGGCCAGATCGGTGCGGCGACCCTCGCCTGCGGGGCGATGGGCCTGGCGCTCGCGCCGTTCCGGCACCTGCCGCCCGCCACCGCCCTGGCGGTTCTGGTCCCGGCCGGGGCGGTCCTGTACGGGGCGCTGGTCTGGATCTTCGACATCGCCGGCCTGCGCCGGCAGGTCGCGTCGCGCCTGCGCCCGGACCGGACGATCGCGGCGGAGTAGCCGCCCCCGATGTTCAACGTCCACGCTTCGCCAAGCCCGCGACGCCACCTCCGCTTGAATCCGCCGCGCGTTCCGGCGAAACCGGGCCTGGAACGAGTCCAAAAAGAACCGGGGCGGAGACGATGGGCGGCTACGAGCCCGGCAGCGAGGCGGAAGCAGAGGACATCGTGCGCGCGGCCGCCGGGCGCGGCGAGCGCCTGCGGCTCGCCGGTGGCGGCACCGCGTCGGGGCTCGGCCGCCCGGCGCAGGACAATGCGACGCTCTCGGCCCGGAAGCTCGACGGCGTCACGCTCTATGAGCCCGCCGAGATGGTGGTGTCGGCGCGCGCGGGCACACCGCTCGCGGAGGTCGAGGCGCTGCTGGCCTCCCGGGGCCAGATGCTGCCGTTCGAGCCGATGGACTTTCGCACTCTCTACGGCACCGGCGGTGAGCCGACCCTGGGCGCGGTCGCCGCGACCAACAATGCCGGCCCCCGCCGGATCAATGCCGGGGCGGCCCGCGACAGCCTGATCGGCGTGCGCTTCGTCAACGGGCGTGGCGAGGCGATCAAGTCGGGCGGCCGGGTGATGAAGAACGTCACCGGGCTCGACCTGGTGAAGCTGATGGCCGGCGCCCACGGCACGCTCGGGCTGCTCACCGAAGTCACCTTCAAGGTGCTGCCGGCCTGCGAGCGCGTCGCCACCCTGGTGTTTCCCGGCCTGGACGATGCCCGCGCGGTCGCGGCCCTGGCGGCGGCCCTCGGCTCGCCGTTCGAGCTTACCGGCGCGGCGCACCTGCCGGCCGGGATCGGCGCCTCGGCGGCGCGGACGCTGATGCGCCTCGAAGGATTCGCGGAGTCGATCGACTACCGGACCGGCGAGTTGCGCCGCCTGCTCAAGCGCTTCGGAACGCCCGAGCTGGTGGAGGGCGAGGCCGGCACCGCCCTGTGGCAGGCGGTGCGGGATGCCGCCCCGCTCGCCGAGCCCCGGGAGGCCGCCCTGTGGCGGATCTCGACCGCGCCCAGTCATGGCCCGGCCCTGGTGGCGGCGATCGCGGCCGAGCGCGCGGCACGCTGGTTCTACGATTGGGGCGGCGGCCTGATCTGGCTCGCCACGGAATCGGCCGGCGATGCCGGCGCCGCCGTCGTGCGCGCGGCCGTGCGGGCCCAGGGCGGCCATGCGACGCTGGTGCGCGCCCCCGATGCGGTCCGGGCCGCAGTGCCGGTGTTCCAGCCCCTGGCGGAGCCGCTGATGCGGATCACCGCCGGGATCAAGACGGCGCACGATCCCGCCGGGGTGCTGAACCCGGGCCGGATGTACGCGGGCGTGTGAGTCCGGTCCCCTCTCCGCCCGGAGAGGAGAGCAGCAGGAAGGCATCGTGCAGACCAATTTCAATCTCGCCCAGCTCGCCGATCCCGCCATGGCGGCGTCGGAAAAGATCCTGCGGACCTGCGTGCATTGCGGCTTCTGCACGGCGACCTGCCCGACCTACCTGCTGCTGGGTGACGAGCTCGATTCACCGCGCGGCCGGATCTACCTGATCAAGGATATGCTGGAGGGCGGGAAGCCTGCCTCGCCGGAGGTGGTCAAGCACATCGACCGCTGCCTTTCCTGCCTGTCCTGCATGACCACCTGCCCGTCCGGAGTGCATTACATGCACCTCGTCGACCACGCCCGGGCGCATATCGAGACGACCTTCGCGCGCCCGACGGACGATCGGTTCATGCGCGCCCTGCTGGCGCAGGTCCTGCCCTATCCGAACCGGTTCCGGCTGGCGCTGGTCGCCGCCAAGCTCGGCGCGCCGTTCCGGGGGCTGGTGGCGCGGCTGCCGCGGGTGGGCAACCGGCTCGCCGCGATGCTCGACCTCGCCCCGGCGCGGCTGCCCGGACGCGAGCCGACCAACCGGGTCGGGCGCTTCCCGCCGGCGGGCGGCCCGGCGACGAGGCGCGTCGCCCTGCTGCGCGGCTGCGCCCAGAGCGTGCTGCGGCCGGACTTCAACGCGGCGGCGATCCGGCTGCTCAACCGGCACGGAATCGAGGTGGTCCATGCCGAGGAGGGCTGCTGCGGGGCGCTGACCCACCACATGGGCAAGGAGGCCTCGTCCCACGCCCACGCCAAGCGGACGATCGATATCTGGGACGCGGAGATCGCCAAGGGTCTCGACGCGATCCTGGTCACGGCCTCGGGCTGCGGCACGACGATCAAGGATTACGGCTTCATGTTCCGCGACGACCCGGCCTACGCCGAGAAGGCGAAGCGGGTCTCGAGCCTCGCGAAGGACGTGACCGAGTACGTGGCGCAGCTCGATCTGGCGGCGACCGCGGAGAGCGACCTCGTGGTGGCCTACCACTCGGCCTGCTCGATGCAGCACGGCCAGGGCATCCGGACCGAGCCGAAGACGCTGCTCAAGCGCGCAGGCTTCACCGTGAAGGACGTGCCGGAGGGCCATATCTGCTGCGGCTCGGCCGGGACCTACAACATCCTGCAGCCCGAGCTCGCCGCCAAGCTGCGCGCCCGCAAGGTCGCCAACATCGAGCGCATCCGCCCCGACGTGATCGCCACCGGCAACATCGGCTGCGCCACGCAGATCGGCAAAGGCACCGGCATCCCGATCGTGCACACGGTGGAGTTGCTCGATTGGGCGACCGGCGGCCCGAGGCCGGCCGCGCTCGACGGCGTCGCGCCGCGGCTGAAGGCGGCGGAGTAGGATTGCGGCCGGATGCGGGCGCCTGCCCTCCCCTGCTGCGGGCTATCGGATTCACGGAACGCGATCCGGATGGTTCTCGACTGCAAAAGAAATCTCTCCGAGACCAACACGCGCCTTCCCTCCCCCCCTCTGCGGGGGAGGGTGGCCCCCGAAGGGGGTCGGGAGAGGGGAGCGACGGTGCAGAACAGGGCTTTGCCCGTCATGCCGGTCGCGTCCTCTTC